>JAYUTU010000013.1:0-8135 GCA_043754975.1 Bdellovibrionales bacterium
GTTATGAATTTGCAAGTTCGCTCGGCCAGCCGTAACCAAGAGTATTTTGGTGTTATTCGTCAGTTGGAAATGGTGCAAAAACAAGTCGGCGATTTAGAATTGCAATTGTCGCGCATGAATGAAGAAGCGGAAGGCTATTCGTCACAAATGTCCGAAGGCCAGTATTCTTTAGAGCAAGCAAAAATTGATTTTGAAAAGATGATTGTTGAAGTTGAAACCAAGCGGTTAGAAATGTCACAGTTTAAAAATCAATTTGAACTGGAAACAACTCACATTCGAGATTTAGAAAATAAAGTAATTACAACTCAGCGCGAACGGAACGAACGTTTATCAAAAATGAACGAGGCTCAGTTAAAACTAGAGCAAGCAAAGATGAAAGAACAGTACTTGGTCGATCATGTGCGTGAAAAATATATGCTTATTCTTGAAGACATTGTCTCTAAGTATGAAAACCGTGAGGGCGATCCAAGTTTAGCAGATATTGAGCTGAAAGAGCTTCGTGAAAAATTAGGAAAAATCGGCGATGTTAATTTGTCAGCTATCGCTGAGTATTCTGAAACGCAGGAGCGCTACACGTTTTTGACTCAGCAGCATGCCGATTTAACGGAAGCCAAAGAACAATTGCGTAAAGTTATCGACCGCATCAACAAAATTTGCTCGAAGCGTTTTAAAGATACATTTGATTTGGTTAACGAGCGTTTTCAGAAGGTATTCCCAGTATTATTTGGCGGCGGTGAGGCGATGCTTCAGTTAGTCGAAGATGTTGAGAAAAGTGAAATGGGAATTGAGATTATAGCAAAACCTCCGGGTAAGAAAATGCAAAATGTAACTTTGATGTCCGGTGGTGAAAAAGCCCTGACTGCAGTTGCCTTAGTGTTTTCTATCTTTTTGGTGAAGCCATCTCCGTATTGTCTTCTCGACGAGGTCGATGCCCCGTTAGATGATGCCAATGTGTACCGTTTTAACGATCTAGTTAAAGAAATGGCTAAACGTTCACAGATTATTGTCGTTACACACAATAAGCACACAATGGAAGTCGCTCAGAAACTATACGGTGTTACGATGCAAGAGCGTGGAGTTTCAACAATGGTTTCTGTGAGTCTTGCAGACATTCAATAATTAAAAAAAATATGACGAAAATTAAACCAAACTCAGGAGCAAATGAAAATTTAGCTCCTGTTTTTTTAGAACCTCATAGAATTGCTTGCGAAAATAAATTGGATAGCTACATTGATCCTGAAACTAGTTTTCATGTCCTGACGTCCTATTACTTAAAGAGTGTCGGTTTTTGCTGTACCAATAAATGCCGGCACTGTCCGTACGGATTTCATGAGAACGCGTGGCCGCATCCACTGAAGAAGGATACCCCTGAAAATGGCTGAATCACATTTTGACCAAATGACCTACTTGATGGGCTTTATTTTACTGCTAATGCTGACACTCATCGGTGTCATTGTTCTATCAAAATATAATAAACAAAAATCGGTAGCTCCAGAGAGTTCCATCAAAACTGAACCAACGGTATCTGCGCTGCCAGTCACTGAGCTAACAACTCAACCGGTAAAAAGTGAGCCGCTGGCTCAACCAGTAAAAAGTGAGCCTGTAAATTTAGAAGTCGAACCGAATGTCCATGAGATTTCAATTTCTCAGGCGCTTACTAAAACTGAGGCTAGTTTTTTTGGCCGCATTAAAAAAGCTTTTCGTGGTGCCGATAAACAAAAGGTCATCGACGAGATCGAAGAAATTCTCTACACCAGTGATTTGGGTCCACAAACGGTCGAAAAACTTTTAGACGCTGTGAAAGCAGAGCTTTCATCGAAAGAAATGACTGATATTGGATCCGTTAAAAATGCGCTTAAGCTAGAAATGACTGAAATTTTAAAACCAGTGCAAACTCAATTTGAAAATCACTCTCAGCTGGAGCAGCAAATCACAAAGGCTAAAGTTGGACCTACGGTTTTGATGATTGTTGGGGTTAACGGTGCAGGTAAAACCACATCCATCGGAAAAATGACTTCGCAACTAGCCCGCAGCGGGCATAAAATTTTAGTAGCTGCTGGAGATACGTTTCGTGCTGCTGCCGGAAATCAACTGAAAGAGTGGACTACGCGGGCCCAAGACTCTACTGGGTCATCTGCCGGGTCATCTACTGGAGGAATTGTGGAAATTTACTGGCCCACCACAACAACTGACCCCAGTGCAGTTGCCTTTGATGCGGTTCAAAAGGGTAAAGCAGAAAAATTTGATTTTGTCCTTTTAGATACTGCGGGTCGTCTGCACACACAGGTGAACTTGATGGATGAACTCAAAAAAGTAAAACGAGTCATGGCTAAAATTATCCCCGAAGCTCCCCACGAAACCTGGATCGTCTTAGATGCAAATTCAGGGCAAAATGCCTTGCTGCAGGCCAAGGAGTTTCACCAAGCGTTAGGGCTTTCTGGTGTAGTTCTTACAAAAATGGATGGGACAGCAAAGGGTGGAGTGGCTTTGGGCTTAGTCGATCAACTCAAGATTCCGATCAAGTTAATCGGAATTGGTGAAAAGGTGAATGACCTTCGACTTTTTAAACACACCGAGTATGTTGATTCCATTTTAGGAATTAGTTAGTACGTAAAAGTAAGTCTGCGAAATATAGAAAAGACTTCACAAGTCACAATATCCCTAGACGAAGTTGACTGTGTTCATTACATATCAGGGCTCGTCTTTTTGCGTTCACTCTGCAATTTAAATTAAGGATATTTCCAATGAGTTTTCTAATTCGTATTTCCGTGGTGCTGTTACTGTTGGTTGTATTTTCTGGGGGGATGGCAGCTGCACAGACTCCGGCTATCGACTGGAAAATAAAAAAGACTGCATGGACTGAAGTCGATGAAAAAGAATATTCTGAGTTTGTTTCTTTAATTGGCCAGGCTGTTGAAAAACGGGAGTGTAATTCTTTTGAATCCTGCCTACAGCATCCGAACAATCCCTTTCGCGGTTCTGATAAAGCAAAACTTAGTGTTTTTGCAGACTGTGCAAAATTATCCTATGTTTTACGTGGCTATTTTGCTTGGAAAAAAGGGCTACCCTTTAGCTTAGCTAATGAAATTGTAAAACGTAATGTGCCAGAAAATACCGGCGACATGCGGTATTCTAAACACGGAAACGAAGTGGCTTCACGACTTGATTTTCTTCCTAAAAAAGTAGGTTTGGCATGGACGTTTCCGAATGCTGTCAAAATTATTAGTAAAACGATTGCAAGCTCAGTGTACTCGGCAAACTTTCGTCATTATTACGAAAATGTGGATAGCGATGATCTATTTACTGATTTTTACCCTGTTGAAATTTCCCGTGAAGGTATTGTCCCTGGAACAAATATTTACGATCCTAACGGGCATGTGGCCATTGTGTACAAAGTTACAGATGATGGAAAAATTTATTTTATTGATGCACATCCAGATAACAGCCTGACGTCGGGTCTTTTTGGAACAAAATTTGAACGCAGCCGCCCTTCACACAGTGCAGGTTTTAAAAATTTTCGACCTATTTATTTAGAAGGCGCTCAGTTTGATTCGCAGCTGGGATCCTATGTGGGTGGAGTGATTAAGCCACTGAAAGACCAAAACTTACCATTACGTAGTTTAGAGCAGTTTTTTGGATCAACTCTAAGTTTTGCAGATTGGAAAAAAGGAGTTTTTCAAAACGATGGAATTACTTACAGTTACTACGATTACGTTCGTATAAAATTATCTAAAGGAAATCTAAAACTAGATCCCGAAACAGAAATAAAAAGTTTAGCCGAAGATTTGTGCCAAACAGTCCAAGACCGGGTTCATGCCGTGCAGGCAGCAATCACTGCGGGAATTTCACAAAAAGCTCACCCGGAACGTTTACCCGTTAACATTTACGGAACTTCAGGTGAATGGGAAGAGTATTCAACTCCGTCCCGAGATGCGCGATTAAAAACATCCTTCAAAGAACTGCGCGATACGGCGGAGCAAATGGTGCTGCTGTTTAACCAACGTGATCCGCGCTTGGTGTATTCCGGAGCGAATATAAAACAAGATATGCTCAGTAGTTACCAACAGGTTGTGCAGCACTGCCAAATTCAGTACGTCAAATCAAACGGTTCAGTTCAGAAGTTAAATTTAGAAACTGTCAGCAAAAGGCTTTTTCAATTAAGCTTTGATCCGTATCACTGTGTAGAAATGCGCTGGGGTGCCACAACAGCAGCAGAGCTTTCTCAGTGCGCAAACGATCGTAATAAAGCAGAATGGTATTCGCAGCAGCGCTGGTTACGAAACCAGATTGAACGCAAGTACGACGCCCGCATGGATTTTAGCTTAGATGAATTAACGGGACCAAAACCTGGAGCTGGTGTTCCGACTCCACCGGACGTCGACGTAGTTAAGTATTTGTCGAATTAGGTCATCATTTGCTAGATAGTAATTAGACACTCGCGCAAAAATTTCCTAAAACGTGGAAACCTACTTTAAGCTTCAGCAGTTTTTCATAGATTGCGGTACACTCCTGCTACCAAACCGGTGCTAGGGGTCCGCATGTCACAAAAAATTTCACGTAAAATATTACTCCGCTTATCCTTAATTATTTTTTCGACTCAGATTCTTGCCTGTGGTGCAAAAAAATTCAATCAAGCTGAAGTTGTCCTACCCACGCAGCCTGCTGTGCAGTCGCAGGTCATCGATGGCCTTAGTGTCAACGATCCACAAACAAAGGCAGCAAAAGCAGTTGTCGCTGTCGAGTTATTAGATAGAAAGCGTCGGGTCATTACGTATTGCACGGGAGTTTTGATTGGGAAAAATACAGTATTAACGGCAGCTCATTGCCTGTCAGAAGTACTTATTCCAGATCTTGTAACATTTAATATTGTTTTTTCAACTCGCACACAGTTTAAAGCCGAGCCCGTGCGTCGATCTGGTTACGACTTTATTATTCATTCGCAGTTTAATACTGAAAAGCGTCGTTGGGTTTATGAAAATGGTAAATATTTCGATGCTGATTTGCATCCGCACCTTAAAGATTCCGAGGTGGTGTACGCTCCACAAACAGATCACGATTTAGCTGTGCTAGTTTTTAAGGGGTCATTGCCAAGCGGCTATGACTCTGTCGAAATCGATACCGATTCGAACGCGAACTACTCTGGTAAAACTGTTTACTTTTATGGGTACGGTCGGGCCATCGATTATCTTGATCCCAAAGGCAAATATGATACGAGCACGGGGCAATTGCGAAAAGGCACAGCTATTGTTGACAAGGATTTTTACAGATATAGCGATCGCTACTTCACTAGTAAAGCTTCAAAAAATTCCGTTTGTCAGGGTGATTCCGGTGGTCCCCAGTTTCTCCATGAAAATGGTGTGCTTAAAATTATTGGAATTAACTCAGCTGTAGCTAGCGATGAGGACAGCATCCCAATCGACGAAAATATTGCGCCTGGAAATTTAATAAGCTGCCGCGGCCGCTCGCAAGTAGCTAAAGTAGCTGCATATAGTGGTTGGATTAAACAAACTGAAAAACGTATGTTAGATGAAATGCGGCAGTAATTTTTTTGTAATCCAGGCATTTGGGCCCTAAGTTCCACAGTCGCCAGTCTGCAGTCCCGCCCCGCTGTCCCTGTCTATTTTCGGCACTGTCTTATTTTTAGACGGTCGCTGAAGTTTTTACGCCTTTAAAGCCTGGTCAATTTCTTGATAGATGAGCTCTTAGGAATTAGGTTCCCAGGAGATTCACGTATGCTGCGATCAAAACTACCCCATGCTGTACTGTCGTCATTTCTGTCCCTTTGCTTAGTTTCACAAAGCGTGATGGCTCAAACGCTAACACAATCTCCTACGCAAATGTCCAGCAACTTAGATTCGGCAGAAGCGATTCAAAATCTGCTATTCCAGAAAAATCTCATCCGCGCGGGAAGCGCATTAATAGAAACCGACGATTTACAAAAGGTCTACAGCTTCAGAAGTAGTTTACCCGTTTGGATTGTTGGTGGCCGGCTGACAGCGCACGCCCTGGCCCTGAAATCAGCTATGCAGAAAGTAGCTCTTTCGCACGGATTAATTTTTAGTGATTACTGGACTGCAGAATTAGAAAGTTATGTCAGTACTTTAGCGACCACATCTAATTCTCAGGCTGCAGTTGCTTTTGAAATGGCTGCTTCGCATTCATGGATTCAGCTAGCAACGCATCTATCAGATGGCCGCATGGATCCCTATTCCATTGATAATGACGTGCGTTTTAAAAAACGAATCTTTACAGACCACTTAGTTGTAGCGCAGTCAGTTGCCGGCACACCCGGAATGATGGCTGATATTTTAGAAACTCTGGCGCCACAGCACCGCTACTATAAGGATGCTTTGGAAATTTTAGCTCACTTAAGAAAAATAAAAGCCAGCGGTGGTTTTGTTGCACTAAAAAAATCAGCAACTCCAATTAAGCTGAATCAAAAAAGCCAGCTGGTAGTTGCTATTCGTGAACGCCTCACACAGTACGGTTATACTTTAACAGGTGCTGGAGATATTTACGATTCTGAGCTATCCACAGCCGTTCAAGCCTTTCAGTCAGAACATGGGTTCGAAGTCAGCTCTGAATTAAAAGCAGATTCTGGATTTTGGACTATCATGAATGTTGGTGTTGATGTTCGCATAGCGCAGACAGAAGCTAACCTTGAAAAACTGCGTTGGTTACCAAAACAGTTAGAACCAAATATGATTTTCGTAAATACAAATTCAACTGAAGTTAAGATTTGGGAAAATAACCAGGTCATCAATCAATTTCGCTCGATCAACGGTCGTATTTTACGTCGAACGCCAATGATGAAGACGTGGATCACTCGAGTTATTTTTAATCCCAAATGGACTGCAACTGATAGTATTGTTTTACAAGACAAGCTTCCCGAAATTAAAAAAAATCCAAGATATTTAGATGCTGTGAATATGAAAATGTTCACACGTCGCGGAGGCAGTCTTGTCGATCCAACAACTTTGGATTGGAATAGAAATGGCCATCAAATTGCTCGCAATCATGTTTTTGTGATGGGTCCTGGCCCGAAGAATGCGCTCGGAACATTTAAATTTCCTTTAGTGCCTGATCCAACAGATCCACTACGAGCTAATTCTGATGATATCTTTATGCACTTTACGGATGATCCAAGTCTTTTTGCAAAACCTTTGGCGCGGCATTTAAGCTCAGGGTGCATTCGTCTGGAAAAAGCGCAGTGGTTAGCTACTTATTTATTAAAAAATAATCCAGGTTATGATGAAAATTCAATTCAGAACCTAATAGCTAAAGGGACTCCGGGCGAAATATTTCAGACAGACCGATCGGTCATGTTGAATCCGAGCGACTACCGCGCCGTGTACACAGTTCCTTTAACAGTCGAAAAAACTAAATCCGGACGTGCTCGGTTTATGCGGGATGCCTATTTGCATGACCGGCGCATACAAAATACAGTGATGGCTATGTCGTTACGACAGCAGTCAGCGCAGGATTCAAATGGTATAGCTGGCCTGAATAAAGAAAATACAGCGGTAACTTCTGTAACGACTGGATTGAAAGTCATAGGTCAAGCGGGTAATACACAGCAGTTTGCTGATGTCGTTGCAATCCGTTGTGACGAGCCAGTATTTGGGCGGCACGAGCGATCTAAAATGCGCACAATGAGCCGTCGCTGTGATGCTCCAGTTCGTTTCGCATTAAATCGAAACCAAACCTTAGCTGCTGGAAAATATCTTGTCGCATTTGAAAACTCCCTGTTTCCTGGTTTTGTTGATGTTATTGAAAATCAGATCACACTCATTCAGTTGCAAAAAATTACAGTTCCAAAAAATTTGGCTCAACAACGTAACATAAAAGTTTATCGTGATTTAACGTCGCTGGTAGAGCAAAAGAAAATCTATTTCGAAAAATTTTACTTTGGAAAAAATATCTTTCGACAAACTGTAAGAAAATTTGGCGATTTTTATTTGGCCGGCTCTACAGATATCGATGCGGCCCCCCAAGCGACATTTTCTTACTGCGCCGAAAATCCAATTGATAAATTGCGTTTAGTGACTGATATCCGTGAACACGCAAAGTATGTGTGTGAGAGCTTTAATCAGGCTCAAACGTTTATGGATTACGCTGATTTATTTCGCTTCGGT
>JAYUTU010000014.1:0-3568 GCA_043754975.1 Bdellovibrionales bacterium
ACCCTACTCAATTACGCTATACAACGCATCGATGTCGCTAGCGTTCCCCAGCAAAACCGTGACATGTTATTTTTTCGCTTAGGTGAAGTAAAATCAAAAACAGGGCAACACAAAGAAGCAGCTTTGCTATATGGAAAAGTTGGCCCTAAGAGCCGGTACTATTTTAGTGCCTTGTATAACCAAGGATTATCGCAAGCTGAATCAGAGCAGCCAGATTTAGCAATAGATTCATTTCAAAAATTATTAGATTCAAGAGCCTCAAGCAAAATAACCGATACAAATAAAGTGGCTGCGCAAATGGCCATCGCCCGGACTTTGTATCAAAAAAAGGAGTGGGAAAAGTCTATTGATGCGTATGCCAAAATACCTCGTGATCACCCCTTGTGGCATGATTCCATGTTTGAAAAAAGTTGGGCGATGCTGCGCGGTGCACGGTTGCGTTCAAGTTTAAGTAATTTTCAATCCCTGCACTCGAGCTTCTATGAAAATGCCTACATACCAGAAACACTTCTTTTAAGAGCTATTGTTTATTTGTACATTTGTAAATATGACGAAATGGAAAAGGTTATTGGACTTTTTGAAACTCAATACAATCCGATAGCTTCACGAATAGACAGCTATTTGAATGCTAAAATGAATTCAGAAAGCTTTTTTACGGAAATTCAGAAAATAAATATCTTAAGAAATGATCCCGAGTCTAAAAAGCAACTGAACCTTCCCTATAACGTACTTAAATACATTTCTGAAGAGGGCAATGTTCGTCGAAGTTACAGCTATATCAAAAAATTAGTAGACGAAAAAAAATTAATTGATGAAAATCCAGTTTTAAAAAATTCAGCACTTGGAACGTATTCCGTTCGAATTATCAATAACCGTATAAAAGCCACGAAAGAAGCCATTGGTGAAATGGCTCGTGCTCAGCTGATAGCGATGAAAAAAGAAATTAGTGAACTCAAAGAACAGGCGAGCTTTATTCGCTATGAAATGATTAACGGACGCAAAGAGCTACTAAAGAAAAAGCTAACTGGCAAAAGTTTAGCTGAAGTTCAAGTCGATGACGAGCAAGACCGTTCCTTTTATATTCAGGATGGCTATGAATATTATCCTTTCCAGGGTGAATACTGGCTGGATGAAGTCGGTAATTATCACTATTTAGGAAAGCAAAGTTGTGAGTAAATTATGAAAAATAAAAATATGCGAGGAACTGTGGTATTGAAGGCAATTTTTTTAACGATGTTCTTATTTTTTTCGCTTCAAGTAAATGCGGTGACAGCTAAGAAAAAAGCGAAACCAGTCGCAAAACCAGCTGCGAAAACAGCCGTGAAAACAGTCGCAAAAACGAATGATAAGAAAAAGATGACAGTTGGTGAGATGCTCCAACGTGCCAAAGAAGATAGTCGCGGTGGCAAAACCAACCTCCAGCAAAAAGGCTCAACAGCGCTGCCCGAGACCCAATTTAATTTCAAAGCTCGTGAGACTGTAAATTTAGGGGCAGTAAAGCCGCCAAAATCCTCGGAGTTATTGCAGTACGGAAAAACAGACGAAGCGGAGTACGAAAAGACTTTAGATTTCCAAATAGCTGAACTTTACAAATTGACTCAAAAATTTAAAACGAGCTCGAACCGCGGCGAATTATGGCTGCGTCTAGCGGAACTTTATGTCGAAAAATCAGCTCTAGTCGACGCGCGAAAGCAGAGTGATTACGACAAAAAGTTAAAAGCATTTCAGTCAGGTCAGACGAAACTTACACCCAAGTTAGATGTTGCCGAAGCTCGGGAATATAATAGAAAAGCAATTCAGTTGTATGAGTGGTTTTATCGCGATTACCCCAAAGACAGCAAGCTGAGCCAAGCCCTGTTTTTCCTTGGCTATAACTACTTTGAGCTCAGTGATGCTAAAAAAGGCTCGATGTATTACAGTCAGCTGACGGAGCAGTTTCCGAACAGTCCTTTCGTGGGCGAAGCACATTTTGCTATTGGTGAATATCATTTTGAAAATGAGCGTTGGTCAGAGGCTTACAAAGAGTATTCAAAAATAATAAAAGATCGGAAGCACAGGCTTAATACGTTTTCGCTATATAAAGGTGCGTGGTGCCTTTACCGCCTCGGTAAATCTGAACAGGCTATCCAATACATGGATTACATTATTAAAATTGCAAAAAATAATGAAACCGAACAGATGGTTGGCGGTAAAAAATTAAATACAGCTCGTCTTGAAAGTGAAGCCTTGCGTGACCTCGTTGTATTTTATGCAGACCTTGGTGATATAAAAAGAGCTGTAACTTATTTTCAAAACAGCACCTCAAAAGAGGCTCCTGGATACATCGAAAAGTTAGCTTACTTTTTTGCTGATAAAGGGAACCGCGATGCTTCCCGCGATGTTTTTAGAATGCTTATCACCCAGTCACCAACGGCAAAAAAGGCTTTTGAATTTCAGTACCAAATCGTGCAGAATTATTTTTACTCAAAAAATTCTCCACAGTTTAAAGAAGAGTTGTATCGTTGGATTAGTGACTACGGACCGTCGTCAGCATGGTACGCTGCAAATCAGCAAGATAAAGCTTTAATTGAAAATTCAATGAAACTGCGCGAACAAACTTTACGTAATTACATACTTCAGCAGCATCAAACAGCCCAAAACTCACGCGCAGAATTTTCTAGGAAGTCAGCTAGCGATGGCTATCTACTGTATTTCCAAGAATTTACAGACTCGGAGCAACTTGCGGATATGCACTTTTTCTATGGTGAACTTCTTTACGATATGGGAAAATTTGAAGAAGCTTCAGCCCAATACTCGTGGGTTGCAGAGAATGCTATCACCAGTAAGTTTGCCTCTAAGGCGTCACAAAATTTGTTATTATCCATCGAAAAAGTTTTACCTAAAGACGAGGATTTATTAAAACGGGTCGGAGACTCCACGGAGCCTATAGCCATGGATCCACGAGTAGAAAAATTTATTCGATCAGCAACGTGGTATATTCAGAAATTTCCGACATCTGATAAAGATGCAGAGATTCGCTTTCGCGTTGGCAGACTTTATTACCAAACAAATAACTTTGCCCCGGCTGAATCTCTATTTAAAGAAATTGTAAAAAAGCATCCGAAGACAAAATATTCTGAATATTCAGCAAATTTACTTTTAGATATCTATAATCTTAAAAAAGATTATGCAGGTCTAGAGAAGATGGGAACAGAGCTGTTGGCAAATGATGCAATCTCTGGAACAAAAGCAGGGAATGATATCCGCAGCGTCTTAGAAAAGGCCAGTTTTAAGCGTGCTCAAGATTTAGAAATCAGTCGAAAGTTTTTAGACTCTGCAGTGCAATTTCAATCTTTTGCATTACAGAATCCGACATCTGAGCTCGTCGGCATGGCGCTTTTTAATGCGGGAGTTAACTTCGAGCGGTCTGGTCGAAATGTTGAAGCAATTCAAAATTATAAAAAAGTTGTTAGCTCAAAGGATAAAAAAGCTGAAGCTTTGAAACCCAAGGCGCAAAAGCTTCTGGCGAAACTCTATCAGGATTCGGGTAATTTCGAGGAATCAGCAAGTCTATTTAAGGAATTAGCAG
>JAYUTU010000015.1:0-17732 GCA_043754975.1 Bdellovibrionales bacterium
TGCCTTTTTTTATGTAATGATCCAAAGCACTTTGAATAGTATCATTTTTATTCCACAGGGCTTTCACCGTCAAAGATCCCGGAGCCTTATTGCCGACAATGACATCTTGATCTTCATGAAGAATTTCGAAGCCCTTTGGCTGATATTTTTTTGGAATTTTTGGGGTGATTTGAGGCATATGCTTTTCCACTAGAAAGGTTGTCTGCCAGCATTATCTGATGTTGGCGACCTAATTGCAAAGACATTCCCGCTCATGATACCTTGTCGTAAAAGATGTGCCAATGCTTGAAAATCACTTAGAAAAATCGTTTAAACTATCCAGCTTTCGGACAGGTCAACGTGAGATCATCATGGCTGTTCTTGCCAAAAAAGATACGATGGCAGTTCTGCCCACGGGTGGTGGCAAATCGTTGTGCTACCAGTTTCCCGCAATTTATTTTCAGCAGCTAGTGATCGTTATCTCACCGTTAATTGCTTTAATGAAAGATCAGGTTAGCAGTTTACAAAAAAAAGGTATTGCTGCTGGCTGTTTGCATTCTGGACAGACTGAAGATGAGAAACGAAGCGTTTTTACAAAGCTAAACCAGGGTGGCGCATTTTTACTTTATCTTTCGCCAGAGCGAGTGCAAAAAGAGGGTTTTCAAAAGTGGATCCGAGATCGTAAAATTGCACTGTTTGCAGTGGATGAAGCCCACTGTGTATCCCAATGGGGGCATGACTTTCGAGAGGAATATGCAGGGCTTACTGTCCTAAAAACCTTACGCCCTGACATTCCTATCTTAGCATTGACTGCATCTGCTACCCCGACGGTGTTGGATGACGTTGCAAAAAATTTGCAATTAGTAAATCCACAAAGATTGGTTCATGGATTTTATCGACCTAATCTGTTTTATCAAGTTGAAGCCTGTGTTGATGAGGACAGCAAGCTACCTTGGTTGGTGCAGGGCCTTCGGCAGTTCCCGCAGGGCCGAATCTTGATTTATTGTGGCACCCGTAAAACCACAGAATCTATGGCGACATTTTTAGAAAAAAAGCATGAGAGTGTCGGCTTTTACCATGCAGGTCTGAGTGCATCTGAGCGGACTCGAATACAAAATGCATTTTCCTCGGGAGAAATTCGAATTTTAGTTGCGACCAATGCATTTGGTATGGGAATTGACCAACCAGACGTGCGTTTAGTTATCCATTATCAAATGCCAGCTAATATTGATTCACTTTATCAAGAGATGGGTCGTGCCGGGCGGGACGGAATTGATTCAACGTGCTTAATGCTCTATTCAAAAAAAGATAAGGGGCTACAGTCATTTTTTATTCAGAACTCGTCAGCTTCAAAAATAATTAAAAATCTAAAATGGAATAATTTAGATGCCTTAGTGAATTACTCTGAAGCTGCTGAGTGTCGCCATGCTGATATATTGATGTACTACAAGGACTCGCAGCGGCTTAAAAAATGTGGGCACTGTGATGTTTGTGATCCGAAATCGAATAGAAAAATTCTTAAAGTGGAGCTATTAGACAGAAAAGTTGTCAGCAAAAAGAAGAAATCAATATATCCGGATGAGCTACTGGATCCGGCTGCAGAAAGCAGATTTAAGCAACTTCGTCAGTGGCGAAAAGCCAAAGCCACTGAGCTAGACGTGCCCGCATTTGTTATTTTCGGCGACAAGACCCTGCGTGAACTAGCACAAAAAAATCCTGTGAGCCTTGACCAACTGAAAGAGATTTACGGGATAGGTGAGGCCAAACTAGAGCAGTTCGGCTGGGACATATTAGCAGAACTTAAGTAAAGCTCACTATTGCTTTTTGGTTTTCATAAACTTGAAATACTTACTCTCACTGACATCTAAAACAAATACTTCGCCATTAGGCTCAGTGATCTCTTCGGGGATATTAACTGAATCTGCAGAAAAATCTTTACCAAAAGTGAAAAGCATGTTTTTTTCAGTTTTAGACGTTGAACCAAAATAGGGCGCGTAAAAAGAGTTTATGACTGCACGGCCCGGATAAAATCCATGCACGGCATTAACTTGGTCGATAAAAACTTTTGTGCATTCAACAAAAAAGATTTCACGATTTTCAACTGTCGCAATAAATTTAATCCACTCGCGAACACCATTTGAAGTGATTGTTTTAATCCCTGCAAAATTCATTTCAACTGATTTGCTGGGATCTAAACGGATATCATTCATCGAAAAAGTTTCATCAATGGATCCGGCAAATCGAATTTCAATTTTTGTTGCTGAATCATTGATTTTTACAAGGCATCTTGAAGCGTTTTGCATACCCTTATGGTACGCGCATTTCAAATTTAGTCAAAGTGCATGGCACCAGGTTAGACCAAATTCGAAATATAGAAAAACAAGTGAGTTACGTTGATGCAAAACGTGATTTAAACAGTACTTAGGTCTAATTAGGAACCTGGTTGAGGTTCCAGTTATAAGGTAAATATTTAATTTCATATTTGCCAGCTTCAAACATCTTGGCTTGCTCAGGTGTAAATGGAAAGTAAACAATTAAGAAGGCACGTAGAGGTCCCATTTTTTTGCTATTCTCGAAGTCGTCGTTGTACCATTTCAAGATCGACGACAGGGACAACGTGGATTTACTTGGGTCTAGCTGATTGCGAGATGGATCCTTCAAGAAGCTCCGGGTTGCAGCGTCTAATTGCTCATCGAGTTTAGCGCCTACAAACGCAAATGGTTGTAACGACGGACACCCAATTGAAGCACAATTAAAAGCGAAGTGTAACCGTGGTTCGTCAAAATTTTTCCTAGCAATATCCTGCTCAATTTCATCTAAAAAACTTTCTTTACCTAGAAATCTAAAAAATTTAATTTTCCAAGGGTTACCCAAAAGGCCACCAATTTTTTTTATTGATTTTAAATCTGCATTTTTTTCTAACTCTTGGAGAATAAGTTTTACTGTGAAAGCATTGTACGCATTAAATAAAAACGCTAATTTTTCCTTGTCATTCCATTTCGAATACTCTGCTTGGCTAACAGCACTAATAGATTTTAAATAGGTATTAAGGTCAGTTTGGTCTTTTAATAACTTTTTATAATTCACCTGAGTTGTATTATCTTTCGGGACCACATTTTCTGTTAGAACTTTATTCCAGATCATGTGGTTTTGATCAAAGCTTTCAGCAGATGCGAATGAGAAACTGACAGTTAGCGCCACAAGTACTGAACATGTAAGTGGTGTCATGCTTAACCTCGTCTCCAGGAGTGGAATTTTTTTAAAAAACCTAATACTTTCTGCGGGGCATGCGCTTTTTTCCAGACTCCAGCAGCATATTTATTAGCTTCAGACATCGTCGGATAGGCATGTATGGTCGATAATATTTTATTCAAACCCAGCCCGTGTTTCATTGCTAAAACAAACTCTGGTAATAGGTCGCTGGCGTGGTCGGCGACAATAGTAACTCCTAAAATTTTATCTTTACCAGGAACTGTAAGCACTTTTACAAAACCGTAGTCACTCGAGTCAGCTATGGCACGGTCAAGGTCATCGATTGGATATTTCGTAATTTCAATGGGAATCGATTTCAATTTAGCATCAGCTTCATTAAGACCAATTCTTGAAATTTCAGGTGAAGTAAAGGTCGAATAGGGTAAATGATCGTAGTTAATCTTAAATTTTTTGAACGGGGAGAATAATGAGTTTACTGATGTAAACCAAGCTTGATGAGACGCTGCATGTGTAAATTGAAACGGTCCTACTACGTCTCCACAGGCATAAATATTGGGGACTGTGGTTCTTAAAAAAGGATCCACCTGAATTGTTTTTCTATCAGTGAGTTCAATTCCAAGTTTTTCTAGGCCAAAACCAGTTACATTCGGCTCACGACCCGTCGCCAAAAGCACAACATCAAAAGCGATACGTTCCTCAACGCCACTTTGCTCGAAAATAATTAAGTTTTCAGTTCCAGCTTTTTCAAAGCTCTTAATTTTTACAGAAGTCTTAATTTGAATTTTTTCATTTTCAAAGACTTGAAGTATCGAGCTTATTACATCTTGATCTTCGCGCCCCAAAATTTGTGATCCCATTTCTAAGATAGTCACCTGGCTGCCCAGCGCCGCAAAAGCCTGGGCAAGCTCGCAGCCAATGGGTCCACCGCCAAGCACTAGAAATCTTTTTGGCAGCTCTTTTAAGTTCCATATGGTGTCTGAGGTGACATAATTTACCAGCTGAAGTCCTGTAATTTTAGGAACACGGGGCCTGGCGCCTGAGGCAATAACTATATTTTTTGCTGTCATGATTCGACCAGACGCAGAGACCGTCCATGGGTCTAAAATCTGCGCTTCAGCCTGAATGCATTCAACGCCAAGCTCGGTATACCTGGCAACGGAGTCATGCGGTTCAATTTTGTTGATCACGTCGTGAACACGGCTCATAGCTGATGTGAAATTAAATTCAGCACTCGCTTTTTCGACACCGTATTTTTTTGAATTTTTTTGTTCACGTAAAAATCGTGCTGTTCTGATAAGGGCTTTGCTGGGGACGCATCCGGTATTTAAACAATCACCGCCCATTTTATGTTTTTCAATTAAAGCCACTTTGGCGTTTACGGCTGCTGCAATGTAAGCGGTGACTAAGCCACCTGAGCCAGCTCCTATAACGATAATATTGTATTCATATGACTTCGGCCTTGAGTACTTGGAATAAATTTTATAAGCCTTAAAGCGGGCAATGCAAAATTTTATAATCATAGGAAGTAGCCCCAGCAAAGAAAAAGCGATCAGTAATCGCGGCGAAAGTATCCCTGATAAAGTAGTAATATTTGAAAGCTCTTTGCCTGCATTAACAAAAACAAAAGTGCCCGGCAGCATGCCTAACTGGCTGATTAAGAAAAAGTTTTTGACCGAGATTGTTGTTAGCCCCATTGCGAGATTGATAACAAAAAATGGAAAAATTGGTAACAAGCGTAAAGTGAGTAAATACCAGTTTCCATCTTTTGTAATGCCATCATTGATGGCTTTCATTTGTGAATTCATTTTTTTCGCAACAATATCGCCCGCTAAAAATCGAGTTCCAAGAAATGCTAACGTGGCGCCGATGGTACTAGCAAATGAAACGACAATGGTGCCAAGAAGCGCTCCAAAAAGTGCGCCACCTAGTAAAGTCAAAATTGCTGCTCCGGGAAATGAGAATGCGGCCACTAAAACATAGATCAAGAAGTAGCTGCCGATGGCATAAACAGGTTGTTCCGCAGTGAACTGTTGGAAGCGGCCTAGGCTTTCTTGGACATAAGTTAGACTTAGAAATTTTTGCCACCCCATGCGGTAAAACAAAATAATTAATGCAAGCACGATACCCAAAAGGACTAATTTTTTTAGTAGTGGTTTGTTCACGTGATCTCCGCGGGTTCAAGATTTCTTAAATGGTAATATACTTTGGAAGAAGCCTGTAACAAAAATGCGGCGTTTGATTACCTGCGTTTTTCCCAACCAGCCTTTAGTGCACGATCGGCTCGGGCGCATAAATCGGGGTTTTGCTTTCGCTCGTTCAAAAAGTGAGGCATTTTTTTCTCATCATCAATAAGGTCTAGCCAAACCTTGGCATCAGCAAAAGAAAGAAAAAGGGGGCAGCGGTCGTGTCCGTGCTCCTGAATATATAAAGTTGGATCTGAGGTTAGAATAGCGAATGAAAACAAGACTTCATTTTTAGTTGGATGCGTCCAATGATCGAAAATACCCGCAGCAAATAATAAACTGTGATCTGGCTGTGAAAATTCGATAATATTGCCGGCAAGTGGTCCTTCGTAGACGGACTCAAAGAAGCGGGTCATTGGCACGAGGCAATGCTGTTTTTTAAATGGAATTTTCCAGGTGGGCTTTTCTGTTATGGTTTCAATTCGTGCATTATGAGTTGCAAATTTTACTTTTGGTTCTTTCGACCAGGATGGAACCAATGAGAAGTTCATCGGAGTTAATTTATAAATATCATTTGTTTTCACGATGATGGGTGCTGTTTTGTAGGGTAAAAATCGCTCGTCGATTGTCTGTAAGTCTGTGGGCACTTGCAGCGAGTAGGTCTTAGAAAGCGTTTTGGCCTCTGCCTTTAAAGCATATTGAGAGCACATATAAAGAGGCTAACACACTGAAGTTTTTTAATGCAACTACGGGCTTAACATCAAAAAGTAAGTGTGCTTATATGCCTGCATGCAAGATTTAGTGGTTACCAGAGCAAAAGAAAAAAAGCCTATTCCAGATACACGTAACCTTGGATTTGGGAAATACTTTAGCGATCATATGTTCCAGGTTAATTTTTCAGAACAAAAAGGATGGCATTCGCCACGAATTACCCCTTACGCGCCGCTGTTAATAGAGCCGGGGGCATCTGTTCTGCATTACGGGCAAACCCTATTTGAAGGCATGAAATGCTTTCGCCAAAATAGTGGTGAGTGCGCACTGTTTCGGCCAGAATTTAATGCTGCCAGAATGCAAGACGGAGCGGCACGCCTATGTATGGAAGCGCCGCCAGCAAAGTTAATGATCGACGGCATTAAAGAGCTTATTAAAATCGATCGAGACTGGGTTCCCAACCAGCGGGGTTCATCACTTTACTTGCGACCCACTCTTATCGGCACAGAATCATTTTTAGGAGTGAGGCCCTCGTCAGAATATTTATTTTTTACGATCTGTTCGCCAGTGTCCTCGTATTATTCAGAAGGCGCTGAACCTATTAAAATTTGGGTTGAGGACAAATATATCCGGGCGGCACCTGGCGGTTTAGGCGCCACCAAAGCGGGAGCAAATTATGCATCCAGTTTGAAAGCGGCCTACGAGGCGAAAGCAAAAGGGTTTGCGCAAGTGCTGTGGCAGGATGTCACCCATCAGTGGATTGAAGAAGTTGGCACAATGAATGTGTTTTTTGTTTTTGAAAATGAGATTGTTACTCCTGCACTGAATGGATCCATATTACCAGGCGGAGTCAGGGATAGTGTGATTAAACTTTTGCAGAAATACCAGCTGCCGATTTGTGAGCGTGAGCTTTCAATGCAAGAAGTGATCAAAGCTCATCAGCAAGGTGCTTTAAAAGAAGTGTTTGGAACTGGTACTGCTGCAGTCATTTCTCCAGTTGGAGAGCTTGCATCAAATAAATTTAAAATGCGTATCAATAATGGTGTCCGGGGGCCTGTAGCCATTAAACTTTACGAAGATATCACGGCAATTCAGTACGGGGAAGTAGCAGACACATTTGGTTGGACTGTTCCGATTTAGATGGGTTTTAATCTAAAAAAATAATTAAGCAGCCTTCATTATTTTTTCCATAAATTATATTTTTGGACTGTTATCAAATTCTGCTGGCTTTGGTGGTCTTGCGGCAAAGCGAACAGAGGCTGTTGAAGGTTTATTGATGTGAGCCCCAACAGGACGGCGACGTGGAAGCGAAAAAGTAAAGGTGCTTCCATGGCCTAAATGGCTTTCAACGGTGACTATCCCGCCTTGGGCCTCGATGATTGTTTTAACGATTGCAAGACCGATTCCTGGGCCTTGCTCTGCCGTTTTTCGGGCCTGCCAAAAGTTACCAAAAAGTTGCGCTAGCTGTTTTTCAGGAATTCCAGGGCCGCTATCTTTTACAGAGACATAGACAAACTGCTGGTCGCTACGAACTTTCACAATAACTTTACTGTGGGGAGGGCTGAACTTAATTGCATTACCGACAATGTTTACCAAGGCGCGCATGACACGCTCGCGATCCAAAAATGCTAACACCGGAGGGTTAACTGGATTAAACTCAAGACGAACATCTCGTTTTTTGGCTAAAGGCTGCAGCATCATTCGTGCGTCGTCGAGAATGTCGTCCAGACCGGTTTGATCGAGACGAAGATTCATGGTTCCCATGTCAGCGCGAGTTTGATCCTGAATGTCACGGACACGATCTTCAATAATTAGCGCAGAAGTCTCTATGACCTCGATGCTGTCGACAAAGGGATGAGCTGCTGGAATTCCCTTAATTGCATTTACAGTTTGACTGATTGCAGTTAACGGCTCAACGAAGTCTTGTGCGACAGCAGCAAGAACTCCATCGCGTGCGTGGACAGCATCCTTAGCGGCTTCGAACAATCTCGAGCGTTCTGCAAGGTGATGAGATTTCTCGCCTAACATTCGTAAAACTAAAGCGGAAATAGCCAGAAATAAAAAAGATGTTAGGACCGTTAACCAAACCATACCTTTAGGTATCTGAACTTCAATATTACTTGCAGCTTCTTGTGCAGCAGTGCGCACGCGTTCAAATTCAGAATTGTGAAGCACAACAATTTCATCGAGTGCTTTGTTGATTTGAGTACGGATTGGGTAAACTTTTGCCCGGTAAAACTGACCGACTATTTTTGATTCCGTTTGCTTGGCACGGAAATCCATCCCTTGATCAAAAAATTCATGCTGCTGAGTTCGCAAAGTTTCAATACGCTTAACTATTTCTGCGACCTGTGGCAGGCTTGTTTGTTTTTCAAAACGGCCTAGTGCTTCGCTCAGTTCTTGACGATTTTTTTTCTGATCATCAAATACATTCGTTGAGCCCATTAAAAAAAAGGTCAGACTGTTAAAAACTTGCGCATCAGCAAGATTTCTTATTTGCTCCAGTTCAACGAGCGCGCGTGCTTCGATATTTACAACCGAATTTTTTGCAATAATGGTCTTTCGAATATTCATCGAATGTACCCATGCGGCCAGTAGGACCAACGTGAAAAGCGACAAAAGTAGAATCAATATTTTTCGCTCAATACTTGGGCTTGCATTTTTTGTGTTGTTTTTATTCATAGGAAATAAATAACAATTACGCGCAGCGTGAGCAAACAAAAAATCGTGAGATCCAACAGATGGCTTCTCACGATAATTATTTTTAACAGTACTGGGCTAAAGATTATTTAGATTTAATAACAGTTTCGCTAAGCGTATACGGAATGCCTTTTTCATTTAAGTAAAAACTCAAACTAAATGATCGATCAACAATGTAGCTATTACTAGCCAACACATTCAAGAAGACATTTATGTTTTCTTGATGTCCAACAGTGGGGTAGTAGGACTGCTTGCCATCTAGTTTTTTTGCAGAAATCAAAAAACGGTATGAGATTGTTCCTGCCAACTTTTCTCGCGGTATCAACTTGAGTGCTAATGTGGCTCCGATTTCGTTAAAAAGCGGGATAGCTTGCAAAGACTCGTACGATTTTAGGCGCGACTCCATGGTCTCGTTTTCATTCAGAAGCTTTGCAAAATAGTTCGGAATATAAATGAGTTCGTGCTCGTAAGCTTCTAGATAATTTGCTTTCTGATAGGCTTTTAGTCTGTAATCTTCGTAGTCACCAGTTGCCGAAGTGCCCATTGGCTGCGATTCAATTTTTCCAATACTTTTAATTAATTTTTTCAGCTCTGCTTCGATATTTTCTACTGTTAGATTTTTCATTGATTGCAGGGACATCGGGTTAAAGAAAATATCCTGTTCAATACGTGCATCTTTTACGGAACTGCGATCTTCAGGCCATTTGGGCCATTCAATGGTTTCCACGATCTCTGCAGGCAGGGTTCGGCTGAGTTTATTTTTGAGTTCATCAAATTCAACTTTTGATAAATTCAATTCTTTTCTTGCTTTGTGAGTTTGCAATCCAACCACAACTTGCGGACTGAAATTTGCGTCTGCTTCGACCAGCAAACCGGAGTCAATACGATTTTCAACGCCCCAAAGCCAAAAGAGCTCGCCGTTTAACTCTTTTGTTTTTGTACTTAGAAGATAGTTTTTTTTCTGATTTTCAATATTGTAGATCGTCACTCGACTTTCCGAAGTTCGATGGCTGGATTTTGCTTTTACTACCTTGAAGTTAAAACGCAGCCCGCGTGCGAAAGATTCCGTTTCATTCTCGCCCATCATCAGGCGAATAATACGGCGTTGCTCCAATGGCTTCTGTGCATCCTCTTGAACAATATTTTGTACTGATTCAAGATCACCAAATAATAGGTCCTTCACTTTTTCGTCAGATGTGAAAGGGTTCACGCTGGCATACTTAAAACTTGAAACTCGATATTTTTGTCCAATGACTTGGTCATACTGGGCTTTCGAGTCCGCATTATTTAAATTGAAAATGTAATCAAGAGAGAACAGTTCAGATCGGTTATTCGACATGAACACCTCTGCTGAATCTATATTTAACACTCTGGTTAGTAAAAAAGTATTAATGCCGAACACGCTCAAGCCAAGTGATGCTGTAATTCCTTTTTCACGAAGTGCAAATAATTTTACACGGACATAGTTGTCTGGCATGCGGAAGATGTGGACGTCAAACTCCCCGACAGTAAATAGCGAGAGCCCAAAACTAGCCGAAGTATTCCGAGATAAAGTTTCTGACAACCCTTTACCTAGCGATAAAGTCATCGGAGCACGGAAAGCCACGAAATCACCGACATTTAATTTTAATGCACGCTCCGAGTTGATGGGTAATTTTTGTATAGGGTCGTAGGGGACACGCACCAGAGAATCTGTGCGCGATTTAAATTGCTGTATAAACGTGACTTCTGTGAGGCGGTTAGCAGAAGGAATCAAAGTTGAACCTGCCAACGTAGACGGAACATAATTTAAATTCATTTGCCAAACGTCAATGCCACTGTAGTTGTCACCAAAAGACGTTTCGCTTTTCATCTCGTAATTCAAACCAGCATTAAATCCTGAGCTTTGATAATTTAGAATATTAAATGATTTTTTTAGTTTCACAGTCCTAAGTTGGTCCGTAATACTATTTAATGCCTTCGTGGATGCTGATGTCTTTTCAGCTTCGATGGCAGGTTTTGTTTCATTAGGGTTGCCGAATGCCGTTCCATTTACGACAAGCGTTGGAAAAAGCAAGAGTGCCGAAAGTGTATTACGTAATTTCATTTTATACCTCGCCATTCAGTAACGCAAATTTTGGGCGCACTGACGGCTAATGATTTGCTTTTAAGGTGTCGATGTTTTTAAAAATGACAATTTATGTTGAACGCTTCATTTTGAGACGTGCCCGCAGCTTATAAGTAAAGGGTGTAGTATGCGAAAAGCCGTTAGTTACCTGATCTTACTTTCAATGGTTTTTTCTCCTGTTGCGCAGAGCCAAGCGGCAACAAAAAACCAAAGTGTGAGATTGCAAGATTATTTTATAAATCCGGCAGCTGATCTGAGTTGGATGACTGAACGTGAAAGAGCTGCATACATTGCCTATTTGTATTCTTTGCGTATGCTCGTGGAAACAGAATTGTCAGCAGATTTATATAAAGCGCGGAAATAAATTTGTATGTCCAGCACCAGCTGGAACTGTGAATAGCCCCATCTGCAAAAACCAACCCGCTCCTAGTTTTTATTGTCAGTCAATGGGACTTTCTGAATCAGGTGCTGATTCAGCTACTGATTCAACTGAGGCCACTAAATCTGAAGTGCCTGCTGGAAGTCCACAGAAGTCCTCTGGAAGTAAAAAGTAGTTAAAATAATTAAAGAAGCTAAACTAGTTAGAGACTCATGAACAAATTTGGGTCCGGCAAAGTGTACTCGCTAGTTGGAAACTGCATTTTTTTATAGCCCTCGGGATGCCGACTGTGCCAGTGCCAGGCGTGTTGAACACTTGTTTCAATTTTTGTGTAGAGCGGGTTCCAACCTAATGCTGCTTTAATCTTTTTATTACTGGCAACCAGAACAGCTGGGTCGCCAGCGCGTCGGGGCTCTTCGGTAACAAATAATTTATTACCAGTAACTTTTTCACAGGCTGCGATGACTTCACGAACTGAAAAGCCATTTTCGCTGCCGACATTAAATATTTCGCCTGATTTAACTTTCATGGCGCTCAATGCTAAAATATGAGCCTGCGCCAAATCGTCAACATGAACATAATCCCGCACACAGGTTCCATCTGCCGTCGGATAATTAGTTCCATAAATCTTTACGACGGCATCGGGCTGCAGAGCAGCTGCTAAAATTCTGGGAATTAAATGTGTTTCAGGATGGTGGTCCTCGCCAATCTCACCCAAAGGGCTTGCGCCAGCTACATTAAAATAGCGAAGAATTGTATAACTTAGGCCGTAGGCTTTACAAAAATCTTCGATAGCCATTTCTGTCATCATTTTACTACGCCCATAGGGGTTTATAGGATTTCGTGTTTGGTCTTCAGTTATGGGAGTTTTTTCTGGGTTTCCATAGACAGCAGCTGTTGATGAAAAAACAAATTTTTGTACGCCGCAATCTTTCATTGCATTCAATAAAGATAACGCATTTGAAAAATTATTAACGTAGTATTTGTAGGGGTCTGAGACACTTTCGGCAACTTCGATATGAGCAGCAAAATGAATGACAGCCTCAATTTTATCGCTAATTAAAATCGTTTTCACCTGTTCGTAATTCCCAGTCGAGCCATAAATAAATTCAGCACGTAGATCAACTGCTTCAAGATGCCCATTTGATAAATTATCAAAAACAATAACGTGGTGTCCTGCGGTTATAAGTTCTCGCACTGTGTGGCTACCAATATAGCCGGCTCCTCCTGTTACCAAAACGCGCATGCAATACTCCCTGTTAGAAAAATACTAGGTTAAAATACTAAAGTGGACGCTGACTGAACTTGGGCCACTGATTTACCTCGCTGTGTAAGCACTGTTTCGCAAGATCTAAGGATTCGCCAATCACAACATGCATATCCAAGTAACGATAGGTTCCCAGGCGACCAATAAAGGTAACTTTAGTTTCTTGATCTGCTAAGGCGACATAATCTTCTAAAAGATTTTTGTCGGTGGTGAGTCGAAGCGGATAATAAGGAGTATCCGTTTCGCCGCACAGAGAGCTGTATTCACGAAAACAGACAGTTTGTTTGTGCTCTTCCCACGGTGTAAAATGCTTGTGTTCGGCAATACGAGTGTAAGGAATATCTTCTTGGCAGTAATTGATAACGGGATTACCTTGGTAATCGCCGGATTCGTCAAAGCGTTCAAACTTTAAAGTGCGATATCCCAGGCGACCCTTTTTGTAGTCAAAATATCCATCCATAGGCCCACTCCAAAAAACATGATCGTAATTTTCTTTTTCTCTAGCCTTAAATTTTTTCGAAGTTATTATTTCAATACTTAAATGGTTCAAAATTTTTTCAACAATGGCAGTGTATCCCTCGAGCGGTATTCCTTGATATTTTTGGTTGTAATAGTTGTCGTCATAATTGAATCGAACTGGCAGTCTTTTTAGGATCGATGCTGGTAACTCTGTGGGTTCGACACCCCATTGCTTTTTTGTATAGCCATAGAAAAAATTGGTGTAAAGGTCCTTTCCTAAAAACTTCAGAGCTTGTTCTTCAAAGTTTTGTGGTTCCCCAATGGTACGATCTGCTAGGTCGCCAACAAAATCTCGGGCCTGTAGCGGGCTTAGTTTTTTTTGAAAAAATTGATTAATAGTTAATAAGTTTACAGGTAGTCCAAAAACGCCTTTTGCAGTGTGTGCTTTGACCCGATTAATAAACGGACCGAACTCGGACCAGCGCTTCATGTACTGCCAAACATCTTCGCGACTGGTGTTAAAAATATGTGGTCCGTAGTGGTGAAGCATGACGCCTGTTTTTTCATCTCGAGACGTATGGCAGTTCCCAGCAATATGTGGTCGCTCGTCAAATACTGTGATTTGAAAATCTGAATTTTCAGCAAGTTCTCGAGCCAGCACGGCTCCGGCAAACCCTGCCCCGACAATAGCTATCTTCTTTTTGGTTCCCACGTTACTCCTCTACGATCAATAAGGTACTTCCAATTGATGAATGTATCGTTCGACGGCACTTTCTAAAGTTGGCAAAATTTTAAAGCGTTCACTTGTAAGTGCACTATTTTTTGGTCTGCGTGCGAAATACTTAAGTTCAATTGCTGTGGATTCAATAATAAGAGATTCAATGTTACCCATTTTTTTATTAGAACTTTGTGCCGCCAGTTGTGCTAACTGGCCCCAAGTAACGGCTCCGGTATTTGTAAGATGGACCAGCCCCTTTTCGCCATCAATGAGTAAATCAAGACTCGTATCCACCAGATCTGGCACAAATGTCGGAGACACTAAAGTATCTCGAGGAACACGCACTTGTTTTCCTTCAGCCAATCGAATTAGAGTTTGAGTCACAAAATTATGTTTGTCCCAAGGGCCAAAAAAAGAACTTGTTCTAATGACAAGTGAATTAGAATTGCAATCTAGGACTTTCTTTTCGCTCATCGCTTTGGAATGACCATAAGTATTTAGCGGACTGACCGTATTCATTTCCTTATAGGGAACTGCGAGCTTGCCATCAAAAACCAAATCTGAAGAAAAAGTGACGAATGGAATATTTTTATCAGCACACCAGTGAGCCAAATTGGTTGGGCCAACAACATTTTCTCGGAAGCACTTTTCTTTTTCATGCTCGGCAAGATCAACTTTTACATAACCAGCTGCATTGATGACAGCCCATGGATTAATTTCTGCCATGGTTTTTTGTACGGATGCTTCGTCGGCAATATCCATTTGGTTTCGGTCAAGAAGGACAAAAGGAATACGACGCCTTTCGCAGATCCGGGCAAAGGCTTGCGCCAAGGTCCCGTTGCCACCGGTAATTGCAATTTTTCGGAAATTTCCGGTCTCAGATTTTTTCCACCAGCCCGGTTGGTCTAATACGGGATGATCGTAAGGCTTTCCCTGCGCATACTGACGAATCATTTCAGCAAGTGCTGTTTTTCGGGGTTGATCATTGGTTGTGCGTAGGTCAAAAACTCCTGGTTCATAGAATCCAGTGTCATTTAAACAAAGACTGTTCCAGTCATAAGTTCCGAGTAAACTCCATGCGGTGACGGCCTTTATGTTGACGCCATTTTCTTTCAGCTCATGGGCTTCTGTCCAAACTTGTTTGAGCCAGCGCATCTGCGTTTCACGTGGGCCATTCAAATGAGTTTCAGTGACTGCGACGGGTAGCTGGTATCGATCCCAAACTTCTTGTAAAATGGATCCTGGAGCCGGCGTTTCCACATCGTCAGTGTCGATGGCACCGACGTCGGCATAGCAATCAATTCCGTTACCACCGTGCGACCACTCAGGATGTAAATTTAGTCGATGATCAAGGAATCTATTACTCAGGATGTAATGATTAACTCCTAAAATATCTGGCGAACACGTGTTCTCATGAAGCCAATACATTTGCTGATCCGTGAACCCATTATTTTTTAACCATGAGTAGATTTTTTGTTCTGCATTTATTTTTCCACAAAGAAAGTCATAGCCTAACCAACGCCGTTCATTTTGAAAATTCTTTTGATAGTCCAGCTTCGGAGTACTTTGGCAGCGACCAATATCTTCGGTTTGAATGAGTAGTGCCTGCGGATTTACTTGGCGTATTTCGCGCATTGCTAGCGCAGTCGCGCGGGTTTGATTATATAATGCAAAGACTGTATCCCGATCATTTTTCTTATGCGGATACCAAAAGCCATAAAGACAACTAAAAAAAGTTGTCGTTTGAATTTCATTCAGTGGGGTGTAGGCATCGATCCAAGGATAGCGTTCGGCAAAGGCGCGTGCGTACTTGGCTAATTTTTCTGGAAATAAGGGATCAAGCAAATTTGTATATTTTGGTCCACTGCCATGGTGGACTAGTCCCGCTATAGGGCTTAGTCCAACACGCTTGATCTCGAAAAATCGCTGATCGAGCCAAGACCAATTATAATTTTCTGCCGAGTCTGGTGCGACCAGTTCCCACAATGCCGGGTAACGAATTCGTGCAGCACCCAGAGCCGCAAACTTTTCTAAATCATTAATTCGAGAAATATGATTGTTCTTCTCACACTGATTAATAAAGCGGTCCCCAACACGGTTGACAGTGCATTCCAATCCGATCCAGGCCTCAATGGTGTTACTCATATTTATCGCATCTACTTTTCACTTGTGATTACCGCAGATTTAAATATGCGGGCGGCATATCAAGTGGTTGATAGTCGACATCTTGAGTCTCATTCACGACTGTAATTTTTGTATCCAGCTGGGTTTCTAATGCTGCCATTTTTTGCCATGTCATATCCCACGAAATATCTGCAAGGAAGCTGTCGACTTTCAGCTGCCATTTTATATTTAGGCGATCGCGTAGGGCCAGCTCGATGTAATCAACAAATTGCTGTGGTGACGATGCGATGTGAATAAGATTTTCATCAGCGTAAGGATGTATGACATCTTCGATAGCTGTTGAGACCACGGGACAACCTGCAGCTAAATATTCTGGAGTTTTTGTCGGACTGATGTAGCGGGTAGATTCATTCAGGGCAAATGGCATCATGGCGCAGTCCCAGCCGGCAACATACGGTGGTAATTCGCGATAGGTTTTTTGTCCTAAGTAGTGAATATTTTTTGCTTGAGGCAAAGTATCTTGATCCACTTTGACAACGGGTCCAATCATCACAAAATGTGTATCTGGTCGCAGATGGGATATTTCAGCTAAAAGATTAATATCAGTGCGCTCATCAATAACTCCGAAAAAACCCACACGTGGATGCGGAATTTTGGCTTGGTCTGCAGGATCTGTTTGCTTTTTACGAGCCTGGGCAAAGTGAGTTTTGTCTATGCTGCTTGGAAATGGATGGATATTCTGATGGCGATCTTTTTTGGCATTGTAAAGAGAGTAGCCACCAGTAAAAACCAAATCGGCGCGTTCGAATAGCTCTGTTTCTAAATCCTTTAGTAATGGCGAAGCATTTTTAAATGACGATAGTTCATCCATAACATCAAATAAAATCCGTTTTGGCGTTAAGTGACGAGTGAACATCAACGACATGGGAGTGTAATACCAAGTCGTGTAATCATAAACGTGACGGGCAATCAAAAGTTCATCAACTAGGGTAGCTAAAACTTCTTGGTGATTAGATTTTACAAAAGCATGAGGAAGGTAAGGCGTTACAACAAATACTCCATCTTCATTTTTATGGGTATGAATTTTTGGGAATGAAATATCCTCAAATACGGCTTCCTCAAAAAAGAAAACGCGGCGGTGTTTCGCGAATCGGGTCATAAGATGTTGGGGTCGTTGAAAAACAAAGTTCCAACGTAAGTGTGAGAAAACGAGTAGATCATTATTTTCGCAGATGTTAACCATGGCTTTCTCCTCTGTTTCGACGTGAGTGTTAGACGAGACGGAATTGCGAGATCTGTACCACTTGCACTTGAGAGTAAGAAAAAAATGCATCCAATTAAAAAACGGGAATAAGGGGATAGAGTGAGGCAAAGCGCCCCAATCCAATTTAGTTTTTAATATTTTTCAGAAACCTTTACGATGGGCTGATTGTTAAGAAAGTAACAGTTCAACGGAACGAGGAACACGCGGCGTGCATAGCCAATAAATTCCTGTTGTGACCGAGGCCAGCCTGACTTTACCCAGTCGTTCGGAAGATCTGACTTAAAAATTCCATGCATTAATCCCCAGAGCAGGCCCTGATGATCGTAAAAACAGTTTAAACGCCCAGCCCAAGTGAGGTCATATTTTTTAACAATTTCGTCAGTTAGATTAATCAGTTCTGAGTTTGGATCAATAACATGACGATAGGGTCCGATGGGTCCTTCTGACTTTTCTCGGTACATCATGTAATTGCCATATTCAGCAACGAAGTCGCCCGCACTGAAAAAAATAGTCCAATATTCTTTGCCATCGATATTTAGTAAAATTGGATTAGGACCTTCGATTAAAAATCCAGAGGGAGTTCCGTTCACATCTTGGCGACACGATGCTCGAAATGGTCTATCTAAAT
>JAYUTU010000016.1:0-8059 GCA_043754975.1 Bdellovibrionales bacterium
CAGCACAGCACACCATGCAATCCACCTGCCTGCTTATCTGCCTGTCTAGTTGTCTGTGAGGCTTAGTCATATTATTCAGGATACAAATTAAAAAAAGAATTTAATACGACAGAAAAAGAATCAGTTATTATTGCTGCTGAAAATCCAGAATTAAGATTGTTGCCTGGTTGTGGATACTCAGTTGAATTTGCAACATCTGTTGTTGTGGATAAGTATTTATACCATTTGCCACTTGAGCGTCAGTGTCGCGAGATGAAGAGTCTTGATTTATTAAACATGAGTACACAAGTTTTGTATAATGTATCTAGAATGGCTGGTCTTCATTTTGAAAGTATAGCAGAAGAGATTAAGTCTGAAATTTTAAGTTTATCTTTAGTACATTGTGATGAAACGACATGGCCAATTAATAACAAAAAAGACAGTGATGGCTATATGTGGATCGTGTCGAATCAGGCTGGTAGTTATTATCGGTTTGAGCCCACCAGATCTGGAAAAATCATTAAAGAAACTTTGGATGATTATGAAGGCTGGCTGATGACTGACGGATATAGTGGTTACAATCAGTTTAAGGAAAAAAAAGATAAAAGCATTTTAGAATTAAAAATAAAACTGGCGCAGTGCCACGCACATGCAAGGCGATATTTTAAAGATGTTGAAGAATCAAATCCAGAAATTGCTGAGTATTTGAATTTTTATAAAGAATTAAGCAGTTTTGAAAAGCAGGCGAAAGACTTTGAGGATTTAAAAAAGATTAGACTTGAGAAACCAAAGCCATTGATTGAAAAAATGGAAAAGTGGCTTTTAGATCAATTGCCAAAATCAAGAGCAGAGCTAGGTTTTAGAAAAGCGATCGAGTACAGTATAAATCAGTGGCCACAGCTCATTAAATTTTTAGATGATCCTGTGATTCCGCTGACGAACAACGAAGCTGAGCGATCGATCCGGCAAGTTGTGATGGGTCGAAAGAATTTTTATGGCTCAAGATCAATCGATGGAGCTGATTTAGCAGCGACGATGTATACGATTATTGAAAGTTGTAAAAAATTTGAACTTGATCCAAGAAGTTATATTTTAGAAACTTTAAAACTATCTGCCGCAAAAAAAGAAGTTCTTACACCATACAAATTCGCTCTGAAATTACGAAGTCAACAACCTGCTTAAAGTGCTGGTTACTAATGGCGGAATTATTTTTCTGATTTATATCTGCGATATTAACTTTCACTGCGTACAACTCAGCCGCAGTGAAAAATCCCGGGCGCTTGCCTTCGGCCGCGCCCGTCTTCCTACGTCGTTGCAACTACTTACCGAAGACTGAACTAATATTCTAGCCGTTAACCGCTTGTACTTTTCGATCAATAAAATATCGGGTCTTGGATGCCGAAAGACGATGAGTCTTGAATTAGTACTTAATAAGACTACGGCTGTTTTTTGTTCGTAATGGCCAATCGTAGATTATAGAGACCAAACAGGATAATGTACGTTGCCAGTACCCAGTGGAAGAAAATTGGAATTGTTCCTCCAAACCATCTTTCCTCTGGATACCAAACCATCCGCAGGACGTACCGTACGATCATAGACGCAAGATAAACAAAACCAAAATTTCTAACCCAGATACCGAGCTTTTGCTTAGGCTGCGCCCAGAAACCAGCACCACTGGAAATGTCCAAATTAATTTTCGCAAAAATAATTATGATGATAATTTGTGAGGGAAGTAGGTAGCGATATGGCATCAGTCCGGAATACCATTGTTCCATTGGTGGTAAGAATGATGGCGCATACAATACAACAATAAGTTGTCCCAGCACCCGGCAGACAAACAGTGCGAGCAATACCCATAGTAGTATTGCGGTTCTTCTCGCACTCACAACTGGTCCTTAAACATTTCTTTGTGATGTCGATACCAATCGCTTTGGAAGCGCTCCTCTGGATCATATTTCTTTTTGAGTCGCAAGAATTCTGGCATTTGCGGATAGGCTTTGAGCACCTGATCCTTTCTTGCCCAACGGTGATAAGTTAAAAAGTAACTGCCACCATGCTCGAGTGCGCGATCAATAATGTGTTGGAATTGTCCTTTGGCTTTTTCAATTCCTCCTGGCGTATGCTCAACGTGGAAATTGAAAACAGTTGCTGCGTAATTTTGTTTCGCCCAAGCGAGAAAACTTTCAGTGTCTTTTTCAATCAGTCTAACGGTCCCGTAAACAACGTTAGTGTCGTTCTTCCTAAAGTCTTCTCTAAGCTGATCAAAAAGGGTTTTTAGCTTTGCTCTGGGGACATAAATTTCGCTGATCATCTCCGATGCTTTGATGCCGCCCTCATCAAACTTGCTATGATAATCATCCACGTAGACTCCCATTTGATGAGTGTCTGATCGGTAAAACTGACCATTGGTCGTCAAATAGAACTTTGAGTAAATATCAAAAGCGCGAGACTTATCCTTGTGAGCCAAACCAAGTAGACGATACCAGTCATCGCCCTTCATTTCTTGCAGCTCACCGCTAGTCTCAACATTTTTATTAACCGGCTTGTAGAGTGAGTAAACTCCACGTTTCATAAAATCTTCAGACTTGGGATCTATCGAAAACTGGAAATCACCGTAAAGAAACCCCTCTTGAATTCGCTTCGAAACTAGCGGAATGAAATCCTTCACTTCAATGAGTTGCACAACTCGCTCCAGAACTTTCACTGGTGCAAGACGCACTTTAACAGTGCCAATCACCCCAAAAAGCCCGTAGCCGCCGATCACCAGTCTGAAGAGTTCTTTATTTTCAGTTCGGCTGCATGTCTTGAGGTCGCCATTGGCATCGATGAGCGTGAATGACTCGACGTCATCCACCATTGGTTTCATTTTCAAACCCCGCCCATGGATGTTAGAAGAAAGAGCACCACCAATGCTAAGTCGATCAGCGCCTGTTTGTTTTTGTCTGATACCCCATTTTTTATTCGAGTCAGTCTGATTATTGGACAACCAATTGACCAACTCCGGCCACTGAATCCCTGATTGGACTTCAACTACGCCCTTATCTGAGTCTAAAGCGACGACCTTGTTGAAAGTCGACATGCTCAGATTGACGGTCCCGCTACCAAATTGTTGTCCACCCATCGAGTGCTTACCGCCACTGATGCTGACGAACTGACCTTTTGCTTTTGCATCTCGAATCGCATTTTGAATTTCATCGACAGACTTTGGCGTGACAACGGCTATATGCTTAGTTGAATTCAATTGTGAATGGATGTCATTGAGCTCAACACCCTTTCCTTCGGTACTCGATTCCGAAGCGGGCGGATTGTGCGTACATCCCAGCACAGATAGGCAAACAGCAGTCATCAACATGTGGTTTATTTTCATTGGACGATCCTCTCGGTTCTCACGAGGTCTTTCGCGCCCTTGAACAAAATCAAAAGTCCGAAAGCCTGTACCAGGTGATAAGTTGAATTGTGGTTAAAATAATCAGGGTGAATTCCAAGGCCAGCTTGCTGAATAAATGCAGCAACAAAGCTGACTAAGATCCCACCAATTACGAGCAGAAAAGGAGCTGAGCGCAATCGCCAGTATTCACGAACGCTCGCAGCAAGTAGGGCAATCATGGCGGGCATGTAGTTCAAAATAACAACGGTAAAACGCTGAGAATAGAAAATCACTATGACGGAATAAATCAAAAATATGATGGCTGCAAAAAGACCCCACTTCTGAGCTTTAATTTTTGATTTTGAAATGAGAAATCCGGTAAGGACCCACGCGCTGGAGGCAGTCACGCCGATTGCTAAAAGCGTTGCTGGCCACAAAATACGATAGCCCAATGTAGACTCGTCGAGAAAAAAGCCATGTACCGTTCCTCCGGTTAACGAGGCTCCGGCAACTGATCCGAAGAAGACTATCCACAGCGCCCGAAAATCACGCGAATAGGTTGTCTGTCCGCTTAGGTTCCAAGCGAACCATGAGCAAAGAAGGGTTAAACCATAATCAGTAAGCGTAACATCAGGCTCGGTCAGACTTTGCTCTCCTCTTTTAATAAATGGTTAGTTCAATTGTGTGGAACAATCCTTGTTTAGTAAAGACGCAGCGGAAAATACAGGAAAAGTCTGATCTCAGGCTTGGCCTTAGGTCGATGGGTAACGATCCATATTCCAATCACTACGGCGAATTCGATCACTACAGCCGATAACTACAAGTTACCTGCAACCAGCGTGATCTCCTATGAGCGAGCATGATCTGAAAAAACAGTTAAGAATCCTCGATCTCATTCGTAAGTAATTGTTTTTATTTAAGTGGTGTACCCCTCACGGCTTATTCCGTGAGAGGTACGAAATTTGGTGGAGGCGGCTCTAAGCTACAAGAACTGCTGCGGCTTACGGTTTCACAAAACTATAGCCATTCTTGGGGAAGACAGCAACTTGTAGGATCAAATTAATTGATCAGAAGGGCTATGCCTGTGGAAATTGTTAAATTCGTTTCGTTTGTTGTACGCTTGGGCTTTGTTTTGGCTTTCGCTGGTCAGCTGAAATTCTGCACTTTGGTGATGATAGGGAGGGCTGCTGAAAAATCGCAGAAAGGCATCATGTCGTATTCTAAGTACACGCGGATGCTAACCACGAGTCGGCCCATTAAAAAATAAGGACTCAGTCTTTTAGGCTGAACCTTGTTGATTGATCTGGTGAATTTTAGGTAGTGGTTACTGATCACTTCGTCCAGAGCAGAAACGTTCGATTCTGGGTGCTAAGAGCAGCTTCTTCAACATAAAGTTTATGATTGAAGTTAGTAAGAGAAAACAGCTTCTCACTTACCAGTTTTTCCCCAACGGCTCCGTTAGGAAACTTACAAGTAGATTTTGAATCTTTCAAAATCCAGAACACATCCGGTTCAAGCGGACCTTTGTCATTGGTTTCCATCTCAACTGAGATTAAGTCATTCCAAGCTATAACTCGAAAAGTCTGATCAGGATAGGTACAAAACAGTTGGTGATCTTCGTACTTAACTTGCCATGCATGTTCCGGTTGAGTTCCTGGCCGACCATTACGAAACTTTATATAAAGCACCGCAAAAATAAAGATTACAACAACTGCGGAGATAACTATTTTTTGTGACATTTAGTCGGTCCAATCATTTACTGACAGACTGAGTAAATCTCATTTGGATATCCAACGGCGGAAAATGAATTCATATCGGCACTGAACAGAAGGCTTCGGGTGCCCACTTCCGACCCAGTCTGGATCGTAAGATCAGTTCCATCGATTGACCAAGTTCCGACAAATGAGTTGATGTCCCCATGGGAATTCTGGCTCCAGTATGCAAAAGAGCAATCAGAAGTAAAACCCATACGTTTTTCCTCACCATTAACGGCTGCGCAAAATGTTCGATCCGCTAACGGAGCGCCACATGTACCGGCAGTTGCATAGACTGAAAATAACGAAATTAATGCCACCCAAAAAATCTTCATTGATACCTCCTAGATACCATGAAAGTAATGCCTCCTTCGATTCGCTTCAAGGAAAACTCTTTGCGTTACTAAACCCAATCCTATGCGACGCCTAATATTCGATTAGAGCCCAACCTTTTGCGCGAAACTACGGCCTCAGTCAGTAAGCCTGAGCATTTTAGAATTTCTTAACAGGGTTCAGTATATGCGCCGTCAGATCAAATCTATTGCGGCTTCAAAAGGCTCTTGAGTGTCAGGCCAATCGGGACCCCAGATTCATTTCTTTTATAGACAACCTATGGCGAGCATTATTATTCTAAAAGCTATGAAAAAATATTTTCTTATCGCCAGTTTAATTTTTGCATCAAATACTTTTGCTTACTTAAATCCTCCTCAAATCATAAGCCTCATGCCACCTGGTAATAATCTGGAAAATGAAAACCAAATTGAACTCTTGTGTACAAAAGCCTCAAAAGATCCTCAAAAATGTAGAAAAGAAAAACTCGCACCGATGGCATGGAGTCTAAATGTTTACGAAAAACCAGATATAACTTCTAAGCGCTTAGGTGAAATTCGCGTCGTTGGAACCCCTGGCAAAGGCATGCAAGCGCAATATATTCCACAGGCAAAGTCACCTATTGATTTTCCTAGCGACTCCAAAGGAACCGATTGGGGTTATTCTTGCTATTTTGAATTTACAGTTAGTGATGTTAAAGGCGATTGGATTCAACTACCGAAAAGACCATTTCCATATCCAATATGGATAAATATAAAAAAAGATTGGCGTACGAAGAATGAAGGAGACCTAATACCAACCTCTCAATCTCTAAATGCGGAATCCGTATATTCAGTGAAGAAACTCGGAAATATTGTTATCAAAAAATTTTCAGGCAATGAATTTACATACCGCAAGGAAAATGCCAATGACATGAATTGCGGAGATGAGCCAAAAAAGATTGCGCCTGAAGAATTAAAAGAATCAACTAATCCAATATCACTCTTGTTTGATGATGCTGGACATCTGATTGCATGGCCCGCTTATTGTCGTGGTTGCTAGCGATCCTAAACCACTTCTCACTAATGCAAACGGCGCTCGATTTCGCAAGTGCCGTTGATTTATTTATTTTTAATTTTTCAACTGAACAAAAAGCTCATTTAAATTTACAAAGCCATTCAGAACTTAGTGCTTTCTGGAACTGTGGCGACACCCAACATGTTGTCCATCACTTCCACGAAATACACTCTTTCAGGCAACCCAATTGGCCAACAGGCGCGCTGCAATCACCTACCGCATTTGCACAAGAATCGACCTTACAAATGATATGGAACTTACCCACACGACAATCCGATAATTTTTTACCTTTAAAATATTTAACTTTGGTGTAACCATCAACATCTCCTGCCAGGCACTGGCAGTCTTTTTTGAGTACAGAGTCTTTGGCAGCAACATCTTTTGGAATGGCCCCACATTTTACTAGGAGTTCATATTTTAACGACGATTCTGAAGGCGGTTCACTGCCCACCAAGCCATCAGCCTCAATGTTACTGACTTGGGTAGGGCATTCCGGTTTTGCTTCTTTAAGCTTCAGCAGTTGAGATTCTATTTTCTTTTGATCATTATAGGACGCCAAAGTAGTTTTAAGCCAGAGGTCATTGTCTTCAATTTTTTTGAGGGACGTATGAACATAGATGGTTTTAGGAGGAGAATTAAAAAACTTTTTCTCTACCCAGCCACCCGTGATGCCGTCAGTGACGTACATCCAATCTCTAAATTCCCGTATGACTAAAGCGATCTTTCCTCCCTCATATCTAATCGCTAAATCCGATTCTGTCGGAGTTAATTTTAAATTTTGACTTTCACGGACTAAAACCAATTTTCGAGCATCTGTTGAATCGGGTATTCTCAAAACTCCTAGAATCTTATTACCTGGAATTACTATTTTTCGTTTATTTAAGTAATCATAGAGCAGTTGGCCGTCCGGCATTCCAACTTCGAAATCCGCCTGGGCACCATTTGATTTTATCAATGCATCCAATTTATTGATAAAAATATTGAAGTCATCCAGCGCCGATTCGGGAAGGCTCTCGGGCTTGGACAAACTAATAAAACTGCTTGAAGTAGCGACCGCCAAATTGACTGAGAAGAATGCCAAAACAAGGAATTGAACTATTTTTTGTTTCATACTCAAACTTTAATGTGCGTATAAGCAAGAAAGCAAGGCACAAGCTAGTTGCGAAGCAAGTACCCAAGCAATTTAACCTCCCAATTGCACCCGGATCCGCTGATCCAATAAGGAAACCTCCTGAGGTGGTAAAATCAGTAAGGTTCAACAAGTTGACCGTTAAATTAAAATCCCAGACCGGTGAATAAAAGGACTCCTTGAGCTGAATTTAAAATAATCAAGAAAGCGAATTTCTGAAGCGTACTTTTTCAGAAATTACATGAATCTTGAAATTTTCAGAATAATGTTTTCTTCGTTAACCCTTTAATTGCTTTAGACTTTTGAATATTGCAGCTGATAAAATTTAACATCGCGTTATTAATATCACTTGGGCCTGTTGAAAAACCCCATATTTAAGTCAAACTTGAGCAAATTTTATTAAAAAGTTTGTCGAAAAATCATCAAAAAATAATTTCTGAATTT
>JAYUTU010000017.1:0-17645 GCA_043754975.1 Bdellovibrionales bacterium
TAGCCGTACAACCGGATTTTGTGTAAGATCGAAACCATGCCTAGCAAGTCAGCGCAAAAAAAAACGATTTTTCAGCAGTATGAAGCGCTAAAAAGTAAAGTTCGCTACCACGATGAACTTTACTACATCAATGATAGGCCTGAAATTTCTGATTATGAATACGATCATCTTTTTGCAGACTTATTAAAACTGGAGTCTGAAAATAGTGACTTAGATCGCAGTGATTCACCGACTCAAAGGGTTGGTGGCACTGCAATTGATCAATTTCAAAAGGTCTCCCATCGCCTTCCGATGCTTTCGTTAGCCAATAGTTATTCTGCCGAAGATCTTATTGAGTTTGATGAGCGAGTTAAAAAATTTCTCCGCTTTGAAAAAGAATCGACCGAGCAAATCGAATACTTTGCAGAGCTTAAGTTAGATGGATTATCGTTAGAACTCGTCTACGAGGATGGATTATTAATCCGTGGCCTGACGCGAGGAGACGGCTTAGTCGGAGAAGACGTTACTCACAATATTCGCACAATAAAAACCATCCCGCTGAAGCTACAAACGCCCAAGCCACCAAAGTTATTGGAGGTCCGTGGAGAAGTGCTTATTTTCAAAAAAGATTTTTTAGCCATGAACGCGCGCAATGAAGAGTTAGGTATTTCGCTTTTTGCAAATGCTCGAAATGCTGCTGCTGGAACCATTCGCCAGCTGGATCCAAAAATTGCGGCCAGCCGGCCACTTAAATTTATGGCTTACGGATTGGGAGCTTTTGATGGGCTCGAATTTTCTTCACAGCAAGATATCACTGCGCAGTTTAAAATATTTGGCTTGCCTGTTGTGCCAAGTGATTTTGTTACGTGCAGCAATAATATTAAAAAAATAGTGGATTATTATCACGAAATTGAAAAAAAACGACCCCTGTTAGATTTTGATATTGATGGGATTGTCATCAAAGTTAATTCGCTTGCGAAACAAGACGATCTTGGCTTAGTTGCACGCTCTCCGCGCTGGGCAACTGCGGCAAAATTCAAGCCGCAGCAAATGGAAACAATTATCGAAGATATCCAAGTGCAAGTGGGGCGAACAGGGGCTTTAACTCCAGTAGCTATCATGTCCCCAGTCAAAGTTGGCGGCGTCACGATCACTCATGCAACACTACATAATCAGGATGAAATTAATCGTAAAGATGTTCGGATTGGCGATACTGTTTACGTTCAACGTGCTGGGGATGTCATTCCCGAGGTTGTCTCGGTTGTTCTCGGTAAGAGACCAAAGCATTCAAAGCCTTTTGTTATGACAGATGTCTGCCCGACGTGTGGAACCAAAGCCGTCAAGGAGCCCGAAGACGCAGTTCTTAGATGCCCAAATTCTTTTTGCGAAGCCATATTGAAAGAAAGCATTAAACACTTTGTTTCTCGTCGCGCGATGGGTGTTGAAAAAGTTGGGGATAAGATTATTGAGACCTTGGTTGAAAACAAACTGATAAGTACTTTTTCAGATCTTTATAAGTTAAAAAAAGAATCGCTACTGGCCCTTGAGCGACAAGGCGAAAAGTCTGTAGATAATATTTTGAATAATTTAGCTGCTAGCAAAAAAACAACTCTGTCAAAATTTATCTATGCGCTTGGAATTCGCTACGTGGGTGAACAAACTGCAAAACTTATAGCTGACCACTACGGACATATCGAAAAGTTTTTAAAGACAGATAAAGAGGAGCTTGAAAAAGTTCCAGAAATCGGGCCTAAAGTTTCTGCTGCCGTTTTACTTTTTATTTCAGAAAAACGGTGGCAGAAGGAAGTTGAATCGCTTTTAAAGGCGGGCATTACTTTTGAAAAACCAAAGCGCTCGCACGAAGGACCGCTTTTAGGTTTAAGTTTTTTGATAACGGGAACACTGACCGTTAAAAGAGAAGAAGCCCATCAATTTGTTGAAGAAAATGGTGGAAAATTGCTGTCATCGGTCTCATCTAAACTAAGTTACCTAGTTGTCGGTGATGACCCAGGAACCAAAATCGCTAAAGCTGAATCACTCGGCGTGAAAATGATTTCTTGGGAAGAACTAAAAAAATTAGCCTCTGGCAAATAATTATCACGGATAACTAATTGCGTTCCTGAATACGGGGCTCATCTTCTAATTTGTCCTTTATGTTTCCCACAGCCGGTAATTCCGTAGCCGAGGTCGCAAGCTTAGTCCATGTGTATTCGTAATGATCGGCGAAGGCTTTGACGACTTCTGGAATCATAACATAGTACGTATTTTCCCAGTTTGTTTTGAACGCAGCCCCGGTTAAATTTGCAGATCCCGTTAGGACGGCTTTAAACTCTTTTTCATCAGCAAAAATTAAATATTTACTGTGATGAAGCTGATGCTCATCTGAATTGGTTTCCATAAGTTTTACTTTGGCTCCTAATTTTTCTAAGTTTTCCATATGAAACCATTCAGCGGGCTGAGTGCTACCGCCAACAAAACTCGGATCTTTTGCAACGTAATACGTGTCATCGTCTGCAACTATTTTTAATTCGGGTTTATTTTTTGATGCCATTCGACTCTTAAGTGCCGCCAAAAGTGTCGAATACAGAAACCGGTGGCATCCAATCCATATTTTTTTTGCTGTATTGACGCCAGGGAATCCTTCAGTCCCATCGAGTAAATAGTCAACAGCAGTTTTTTTTGCTGACCCACTCTTTGGTTCGCCCTCGCCTGGAACGAAAAAGACTTTAATGTCCTGTTCTTCTGGTGCAGTGATTTCACTGCGGCATTTTTGAATCGAAGCTATATATTCTTTTCGGGATCTTCCGGCGGTATCATCCCATTCCGCATTCATGGCGCAAACGTGGGCTTTTGCGAAGTGGGACAGTGCATGCGTTGTTACAAAATTCCAGTTCTCGTGATGTATAACAACACCTGAAGTCAAATTTCCGCTGCTAAAGACAATTTTAAATTCTTTTTCGGAGTTCGGATTTACAATAAAGAATTTATTGTGGGCGTAGCCCAGTCCGCCCTCCATACCACGAGCTTTCATCTGAACGTTTTCAGGGCTGCAGGCAACTAAATCATCTGCAGTTGTTTTGTCTTCAGTAGAGCTCATAACAAACTTAACTTTGACTCCGCGCTGGGCAGCTGCGCACAATGCCGCTTTCACTGCTCTGTTTCTAAAAGATAAGTAAGTGAAAAATATTTCCTTCGTGTTAACATCATCAATCCATTCAATTAAGCGAAACTGTGGACTTTCCGGTCGATTGCCAGATCGTTGCAGATCGTATTTATTTTTACAGTAGACATTTTCGGGTTTTTGCAAAAGCAGCTTTCCACTTTTTGTTTTAACCAAGGCGTCCGCTTTGTATTTGTAAACACCGCAGTGTGGATCGGTAAATAAAACTTCGTACTTGTAAGGTGAGTAATCCACAAGTCGGCTAAAAGTTTTTACTTCTGCGACTGAAGTTTCTTGGGTGGGTCGGCGATCTTTCGTTTGACACGAAAGCAGGAAAATAGAAGTGAAAAATGTGAGTGTCACTTTCTGCACTAAAATCATAAATATCCTTCGCTGAAATTAATCGAATGACTTTAGTATATACGGATTGAGCATTAATTTAACATTTCCCTGCCTAGCCTATGATCTAGATTTGCCAGTAACGCAAAAAAAAACCAGCTTGTACAGCTGGCGTTTTCACTAAATATTTTAATTTTTTATTGGATTAGATGTGGTCGATGATAATATCACGAGCCATTACTGTCTTGCGGCCATCAGCTTTTGCAGATTCAATACCCTTTTGGCAAAGCTGCTCAATGGCTTTTGATAGCACGTCAACTGTTTCAGCAGATGTGTTCATTTCGCTTTTTTCTTTAATAAATTTTTTAACTTTACTTGTAACCACTAAAACGTCAGCCATGATGCCTCCAAAAGTTATTATGACTTAAAAAGCGTTACATGAGAGTTGGCGGATGACAACAGCGCCCAAGAGTTTGATGCGGCTAGTTAGTGCTATCCTGGCGTTTGCTTGAAAAGGGAAGCAATTCGGCTTTTCTAATTGTGGGGTCTTCTGCTGTTGGAGCAATCCACACATACGTATTTCGTTCAGTGGCTTCTGTGCATTCAACATTTGTAAAAGCCGGTGACCATGTTCCTGAATTTAAATGTTCAACTCCACCGAAATAGGCGTGAACTGCAATATGAGTATGACCATAAACAATTCTCTTAACTCCAGTCACGGCAGCTTGCTTCGCAAGAAGTTGTTCATCAGGTTCTTTGTACTGTGAAACTAATGACGTTATGGACCGGGCATAAAATAAAAAAAATGGGACTAATATAGACAGCGGCACAAATATCCAAAAAAGCGATATTTGAAAATATGTTTTCAAAGTCGAAACCAAAAAATACGCACTTACGAAAATCATTAAAATTAAAAAAAGTCGATCGAGCCAAAGCTCTTTTGCAATCAAAATTGGGCTTTGTGTTGCGGGTCTAACAAAAAGTTCTTTGAGCTCACGAACAACGCCTGCGGTAGATTTTGCTTTTTCAGCCACTTCATTTATTTTTTTTTCAATACTTGTTGAAAACTTAAAAGGCTCTGCAAATCTTTCTGCTGTAACATGCCAAAGGGTTGCAACGGAGCCCCAAAGCCACGTCCAAACAATTAATGGCTGTGCACGAAGAAGATATTTAAAGAAAAATTTGAGATAGTCTGGCAACGACATAATATAATTTTTTTCGACATGTGGATTAAACAATCCGAGGCCATTCATCATGTATCTGCACGCGACATTTCCAAACGGCAGTCTGATCGCCAACTCATTGTATTCCAATAAAAATGGATTAACGGGGTCTTCACACATACAATAGGGATCTTGCTGATGCCCGTGTTCAATAAACGTGTCTTTTTCACTTATATAAAACCACTCAACAAACCGCACGCTTTGTTGCTCGTCCGCATTAAGATCAAGATATCCGCGAATTAGTTTTTGAACCTTCGGAAAGTGCAATTCGACATCGTGATTTCCTGGAATAAAAACTAGACTGTGTCCGTTTTTTACAAAAGATTTTAAGGCATCGAATACTTCAATGTGCTGGTCGATGATAACCTGCATCTTAAATAAAGATTTCTCCTCTTTTGGAAAAAGTCCTCGCCGTGTTTCAAACCAGTTCACCTTATAAATTGGAAACTCGGGCAGACTCATGACGCTGTCGAAATCAAAAATGTCTCCGTTTAAAACTAATTCTACTTTTTGTCCGCATGCTTTGGTCTGAATGTGGTCAATAAACTGGATTAAGGCTGCGTCTATGAAAAAATCTTGTGTCTTAAACTTTTTCCACAAAGGATGGCGTGACGTTTTTTGATGTCGCGGTGGCTCGGCATCCGTTAGGTGAAGATCGCTAATAATCGCAGTATGAAATAAACTCACCATGACATCGTTTCATGCTTCTGATTTAATGTCATTATGGTGAACACGGCCTGGATCAAAAATTTAAAAACTCCGATTGCCGTAATTGGGCTAGGTAAAAGTGGGAAATCCGCGGTCGCTTTACTTCAAGCAGTGGGTTTTTCGGATTCTGATATTTTTACTTATGACGATAAAGATCCAACAGCACAAATATCTGATCCTGAAAATTTGATCCTGAAAAATCCAAAAACTGTGGTGGTTTCTCCGGGCGTGCCCTTAAGTCTAGTTTGGATCCAGAAACTGATAAAACAAGGCTCCTTTTTGACTTCTGAAGTTTCCTTAGCCGCATCTGTTATTTCGACCGAAAATTTAATTGGTGTTACTGGATCTGTTGGTAAGAGCACTGTTGTTTCAATACTGGCTGCTGGTGCAAAGTACGTTGATCCTCATTGTTTTATTGGGGGAAATCTGGGGGTTCCGTTCTGTGACTATGCACTTCATATTCTTAATGGAAATCCACGCGCAACATGGATAGTTCTTGAGCTTTCTAGCTATCAGTTAGAAAACTGCAAAGGACTTAGTTTAAAATTTTCAGCTGTCACTTTTTTATCCGAAAATCACCTGGAGCGATATGCAACTGTCGACAGTTACTACAAGACAAAATTAGTGATTACCACGATAACTGAAAATCTCTGTGTGTTTAACCAGAATAGCCGCGACTGTTTGGCTTATTCTGAATATTCCAAGTGCGCATATTATTTGGCAAGTGGGGCCAAGGATTTACTGCCGCCAGAGCGCGAAAAAATTCAACTTGTTGGTATTCATAACCAAGACAACTTTGCGATTGCGCGCAAGATGGCGCAACTGTCCGAATGGCCATTAGCAGCCCTTGAAAAAATGTATCAGTTTAGTGGGCTATCCCACCGGCTCGAAACCATTGGTACATTTAAGGGAGTGCTTTTTATTAACGATAGTAAAGCGACGGCTCTAGATTCAGTTTTAGTCGCTGTAAAAGCTTGTTTGGAAAAAGTAGTTAAGCCAGGTAATTTGCATTTGCTTCTGGGCGGCAAAGATAAAAATTTACCGTGGCACCAATTGTCTGTGCTAGCTAATGATTCTAGAATTAAATTTAATTTTTTTGGCGCTTGCGGTGGTGATGCCCAAGCGAAAAGCCACCTGCATGGGCTTGTTCACCCAACTTTAAAAGTAGCTCTTAGTCAGTGCCTGCACTCAGCACAAGTCGGAGATACTGTTCTTTTAAGTCCTGGAGGAACAAGCCTAGATGAATTTAATAATTTTGAACATCGTGGTGAGTTTTTTAGAAACACAGTGCGCACTTTTTTTAAATAATTAGTCGTTAAAATGAGAAACGCTAGTTTGATTTATTTTAACAAGATGCACTTGTGAAAATATACGCTCTGATTTTTTATCTTGAACTATGACTTCTTGGGCGCCGGAAGGCACATTGAATAAAATAAAGCCGCCGCCAGCAATGGGAGCCGACGAAATACTGCCATTAGGTGCAAAATAGGCAATCTGCTTTAAGTCGTAATCTTCAGTTGCTAAATAAATTTCAAATTCAACGTCAGGAACAAAACCCACGATCGTTCCCGTTGCCGGCTGATCATTTATTTGCAGCTGACTTTGAAGCGAAGCAACCCACTCCTCTGTTATTAACGGAAAATGGACATGGTCTTTGCGACTGTCCTGAATATAATTTATTGGCATATAAGATTGCTTGGCTCGTACTATATAGTTAGCGACTCCCAATTGATTATGCGTTCTATACGCAGCTCTGCCGCTAGCTGTCTCGATAATGTCCGTGTTATCCGGAATGATCACGTCAGCATCCTGCGGCTCTCCGCTGAAGGCATCAAATGCTCGAACAATGACTGAGCGGGGATGAGTCGATGAGGAAATGTGTTGATACGAAACAAAACCCTCTTCGGCAAGGAACACTTGCTGGCCGATCAGTGCGTTTTCTAAAAATGCTGTTACAGAATAACTATCGGCCTCTAGGCCGACAAACATAAACAGTCCGTTTTCCGAAGTGCTTTCCAATTTTAAACTAGGAATCAAAAACTGATCTAAATAAACTGCGGCTACTCCCGGCTGATTTTCAATCACCACTTTTATTCCAGCACTTGCCTTGCCATCGCGCAGGACTTTGCCAATTAAAACAGGGGCGCTTTTGTTTTTAAATTCGATTTTCATTTGATCTGCAATATAGGCTTTTGCCCCTTGCAACCACTTCTTTGTAAATAATGGCGTTTCACTGATGTCGCCTGTTTGGCGAATCGTTATGATTGCTTCATGAACTTTTTTTTGATCCTGAATAATTGAAATTGTTGATGAGTTTTTTGAAATGTTTTGAAACTGATCCTGAGGACTTTCTAGTTGATGCTGAGTAGAAAAAAGTGATGCGACTATCGGAGATGCTTTTTGCTGCCTGAGGGCGTTTGCAGGTTGATTTTGATTTTTGCCGCGGCCATTGTTAGCAACAGTCGGCAGATGGGGAGCGGGCGCTGGAATAACCGGATATGTTGCAATGCCTAGGGGTTTTCCGACTCGTATAAACGGACCTTCGAAATAACTCCCTTGGCTCTGCAAGTTGATCATGCGCTGCTCGTCTTCGCCGATGATCACTCCGTTTTTATCTTTGATCTGCGCTATTAAAATTCCCTGCGGATTTTCAATATCAATCGAATAGGATCCGGCTTGCAGATCAACACGTCCTAACTCACGGACTTGACCCTCTTCGATTCGCTTTATTTCTACACTGTGGTCAACAATGCCGACACCATCTTTCACTTCAAATTTCCCGCGAACAGTTCCCCATTTTTTTAAGGGTGAGCTGTTAAGTTGATTTGTCGTTTGCGGAACTTCAGGAAGGATTGACGCCAGTGTTGATTTCACACTGGTTTTTTTTGCTGCTTCAACTTGAAAACCAAAATCCTGCGCGCTGCCAATTTCTTGGTGCGAAAATTTCATTTCAGAAATGATAACCGCCGCAGGTAGCAGGCTTAGACTTTCGGTGCCGATATAGGTGCTTGGGGCTGCGATAGTTTCTGCCGGTTTTCGCTCTTGCAGTTGAGCTTGTTGGTATAAAATAAACGCTGGTGTTTTTTTGAACTGAGTAATCACTAGTGGCTTTGAAATAGTCATGACTCTGCTTTTTTCCAAACGACTGGAAAATAAAAATAACGTTGGAATAATTAGCAAAAAAGACGACTTAGCAAATGGCAACTGTACTCCTTGAATACTCATCCGGCCCATTTTTGGATAGGCTTTGTTAATCAAGATATAGGATACTTAGAAAGGGTTCTCTACGTCAAACTGCTGAGAGTTGTCGCGACTTTGGTTAAGCATGTTAGTCAGTTCTGTGAGGCGCTTTTTGCTCAGACTATTGTCTAGTCCCCTGTCGACAAAGGCCTTGGTTTCAGGGTCCTTTTGTTCGGTGCGCACTTCTACAGTTATTTCATACGGCCTGCGCGCTCCTAAAATGCTTGTTTTAGTAAAATAGCGAATGTCGACCTTAGTCGGTTCATCAATGAATTTAAATTTTCTATCATGGTAATGGGAATAAATTTCGCGACCATTCTGGCTGATAAGCCGAGCATCACCAAAAGCTACGACAACAGCTTTTCTGTGTTCTTTTGCGGAAAGCAAAGATTCTGTGATTACATACTGATGTGTTTGGCAGCCAGGCGCTGCTGTTAAAAAAATAAGCGCCACAGCCTGCATGAAATTATTTTTTAGCATTATTCCAATCCGCAAGAAACATCTCGATTCCTTTGGTTGTCAGTGGGTGTCCTGTCATTTGCTGCATCACCTTATATGGAATTGTCGCAATGTCAGCTCCCATTAGGGCTGCGTTTTGAATGTGCATCGGGCTTCTGACGGAAGCAACTAAGACCTCTGTTGAGAAATCATAATTTTGATACATTTGCACAACTTCGTTTACCATGACCATGCCATCAGATCCGATATCATCAAGGCGACCGACAAAAGGTGAAACCATTGAAGCTCCGGCCTTGGCCGCCAGCAATGCCTGTACGACTGAGAAAACCAAAGTTACATTTGTTTTAATTCCTTCAGCTGTTAGTTTTTTAACTGCGATCATTCCGTCTTCACACATCGGAATTTTCACTACGACATTATCCGCCCACTTTGCCAAATTTTTTCCTTCGCTAAACATTTCATCTGCTTTTAGTGAAATGACCTCAGCTGAAACGGGCCCTTTCGTTATTTTGCAAATTTCTTTGATAACGTCTTCAAAGTTTCTTCCCGATTTAGCAATCAGGGTTGGATTTGTAGTAACTCCATCGACCCAGCCACGATCGTTGGCTTGCTTGATTTCGTTTACATCTGCTGAATCAATAAAAAATTTCATTTGTTACCTCATTTTTGAAAACAAATCGTCCATAGTATAAAAACCGCTTTTTTGACTTACTAACCATTCTGCCGCCTGAAGAGCCCCCGAGGCAAAAACTTTTCTATTTATGGCTTGGTGTTGAAAAGAAATGATTTCATTTTCGGATGCTGCGTAAACAGTGTGAATTCCATAGACTCCACCCAAACGATGAGAAACAGGCTGGCTAATTTTTCTTTTTACTATCGTTTCCAAATCAGACTGCAATGTCAGTGCAGTCCCGCTGGGCATATCTTTTTTATGTCGGTGGTGAAGCTCGTCCACTGTGATATCAAAATCTTTAACAAATGCTAACGCCTTAAGGGCTTGGCGGAAACTCCAAAGCCCTACGCTAAAATTTGAAGCTAAAAAAAGGGGGCGCTTTTTTGCCAAAGATTTAATTTTTCCTAATTGCTGGGATGAAAAACCTGTCGTTCCTGAAACTACTGGGGTCTTTTTCGTCTGTTTTAGCAGTTCTATTAACCCTGCTGGCGAACTAAAATCTATCCACACATCAACTTCAGCTAAAATTTCCGCTTCGATATTTTGAAGATTCGGAATGCTTAACGAAAACTGTTTTGATTTTTTAGAACCTACGAAGAGGTGTGGCACATGCTTAGATGACTGAACAACATCCTCAACTTGAGCTCCCATTTTTCCGGATCCACCGAACAAGCCAATATTTAATTTTTTCATAACAGTGAAAATTCCCTTAATAAAGCTGTCGTTGGTTGATTCAAGGCAGGGTCCATAGCCACCAGCGGAAGCCGCATATCTGGCGTTTTAAAAAGTCCCATTTTATGAATCATCCATTTCGGCACAATTGGATTTGCTTCTGCATAAATTCCATTTATAAATTTTAAATACGATTTAAATTCGACATCTGCAGGGTTTTTTGTCCATGCGACACATTGCTTCGGTATGATGTTCGACATGACTGAAATTATGCCGTGGCCACCCAAATTCAAAAAATCTATGTAGCTAGCATCGTCGCCCGACAGCTTGATAAAATCTGCTGGTAAGCTTTTATGAAGCTTCTCGACATAGGCCATGTCGCCTGAAGCTTCTTTGATGCCGATTATATTTTTATTCTTTGCAAGCTCGACAACACTATCAACACTTAAAGCCGTAATGGTTCGCCCGGGTACGTTGTATAAAATGACGGGCGTTTTCGTCGCATTTGCCACAGCTGTAAAATGAGCAATGAGTCCGCGTTGCGGCGGTTTATTATAATAGGGAACAACTACCAAAAGGGCATCGGCTCCAAGCTCAGTAGCTTTTTTTGCAGACTCAATTGTTTTTTCGGTACTATTCGAACCAACTCCAACGATCAGCGGTCTTCCGCCTGATATCCGTTTTACAGTTTTAAAAATTTCTTCAACTTCACGCCAATGAAGCGTTGGGCTTTCAGCAGTCGTGCCATTGATTACAAAACCACTAATTCCACTTTCGACCTGAAATTGAACATGCTTTTCCAAAGAGGTATAATCTACATTTCCATTTTCAAACGGAGTCAGCAGTGCTGAAAAAACACCTTTAAACTGTGACGTCATACTCAAATTTACCTACTTGCTTCGCTGGGCCCGTCATTAACGGCTTCTCTAAATTGTGAAGATTCATTATAAGTGATCCCCCTGGCATTTCAACAGAACTTTCTGCAACAGCATTTAACTTTAAATTATAAAAAGCCGCCGCCACGGCCCCCGTACCACAGGCTTGCGTGAAATCCTCAACCCCGCGCTCATAGGTAACTGCTTTCAAATTTTTCACTGTATCTAAGGATTTCACATAAGTGACATTTGTACCTGCCGGAGCAAAGTCGCTGTGATTGCGCAAGGCTCGGGCTTCCTGTTTTAGTGACTGGAAGTCGTCAAAATTATCGATTGGCAAAACCAGATGCGGAACTCCCGTGTTGCAATAAAAGCCATGCCTAGATGTTAGCGATACCAGCGGCGTCATCGTGATTTCATAATTACTATCAGTCCGGGCTTTGATCAGGATACGACCCGCTTTAGTCTGCAGCCACCACGCAATTGCTGAGTCTTTGAGTTCATTTTTTATAAAGTGCCCTACACACCGTGTAGCGTTCCCGCACATTTCAGCGTCAGACCCATCATTATTATAAAAATCCCACTCGTAATTTTCATCTGCGAAACTTTTTCTTAAAAAAATAAGGCCATCCGCCTGATTTTTAGAACAGATAACCTGTGCTAATTTTTTTTTATCTGCCGCTGGCAAATGACGATAGTCAGCACCAATTAAATGAAATGTATTGCCTGCACCCGAAAGTAAAACAGTACTAATTTTCATTTTTTTTCTTATTTTTTTTAACGGGTGCAGGTTTTTCCTCGGCGACTGGCTGTGTGGCACTATCCTGCCCTGCCTGCAGCGTTTGTTGCTCTGCGGGTGGCCTTGGGTCGCCCTTAATACCACAACCGCTAACGATAGTGAAAAGTAGCCAACAAATGCCTCCGGATAAAATTATTTTTTTATTCATATACCCCTCACGCATAAATCAAAATCATACCGATATTTGCGTACACTCGATTTATTCAAGCTCTTACATTTGCTTTTGTATTGTTCTAGCAGCTCTCCGCCGCCTGCAGCTTTGTTTTCAGTAGATTCTAATTCCATTTTATTCTTAAAGTAAATATGGTCTGGCCAATCTGCGTAATCCTTTTCGAGGCTATTGAGTATATCCTTTGCCCTTGAGAAATTTTTTGCAGCCAAAGAGCGTTCAATTTCTAAAACGGCTAACACAAATTTATTTTCAGTTATTGCCTGAGTGTCTTTTTTAAAAAAAGAATAGGATTTAAATTCCGGCAGCATTTTTTCGCTGCTGAGCTTGATCCAGTTTATTTCGGTCGAATCAAAATACTTTGTGATAACTTCATTTTCTTCTGTTTTGATTGGCACTCTTTTTTCCCTATAAGCCAGCCTAAATTTTTGTATTAAACACTCTAAATTTTCTGGGTCGCTCGCTAGGCAGGCTTCGTTGTACTTTCGTGCTGTTTTTGGATTCTCAATCGTAAGATTCAGCGACATTTCGTAAGCCTCTTGAGTCTCTCTCGTTAAAAACTTTTTGGCTATGCTAAGCCTGAGGTCTCTGGCTTCTTTAATTTTTAACCGATTACTTTCTTTTGCTATAAAATCACTAAGAATAGATAGCGCCTGCTTTTTCTGAGACTGCATCAATAAATTAACCGCTTTATTTTTTACGAGATTTAAAGAGTTTTCAGCACGCCCTGGATTTTCCTGCGCATGAAGACTGTTGCTGGCTATGAAACAAAAAACCGCAGACACTGCTGCGGTTTTTTTAAAATTTAAGCTTTTAAAAATCATTCTTACATTTTAAATGAAGTTAGCTCGATTGTCACTTTTCCAAGTTGACTGTCTGCTAACGATTTTAACATGCCTGATAATGGAATATCGCGCGGATTAACCCACTGCTCAGTGATCTGACCTTTGTTGGCGTTGTCCTTTACTTTTAAGTAAATAGCATCATATGTCCCAGCAGGTACTGTAATGCGGTCTTCTTTTTGCTCTACCAATTCAAATTCAGGCTTCGGCGCAGCTTGCTCTTTGCCATTCACGATCATTTTTTTAATTGCGCCCGTATTTGGATCAAGTAAGACTTCAATTTTTTGCTTCTGTACTGAAAGATCCACGTCTTGTACCATCCAAATACCATCAGTACCGATTTCACGAACCCACATTTTCATTGTGCCGTTTAAAAAACCGCCGATACCCAGTTTGTAGTTATTCTCTTGGCCCACTTTCCAATTTAACCCTTGCGCCACAACAGATTCTTGAATGCGAGCCTGCTGGCCAGCAAATAAAGATTCAGCAACAGTTGTGTATGCGTTTGCAGATGCTGCGACTGTTAAAGACACAGCTAGAACTAATGATTTAAACATAAAAAGCCTCCTTGGTTTTTTGTTATTTAATAGTTTTCAAATCACACCATGGAGGGTACCCAACCGCAAAAAAATTCGCCTTAACACATGTGGCTATTAGATATGTTTAGATTTTAAAGGGTTTAAATGCAGCCAAAAGCGCAAAACTTTTAAGACAGACTACCCCGCGTGCGAATTCACTAACACTGCGCGCGGCTTGCTGCCATTAGCAGGTCCAACAACGCCTTCTTTTTCAAACAATTCAATTAAACGGGCGGCCCGTGGATAGCCTAATTTAAATCGGCGCTGTATTAATGATGCCGAGATTGCTTTTTGTTCTGAAGCCCAAGCTAAAATTTCATCGTAACGTTCGTCGTATTCGTCATCACTAAATCCTGCGTCACCGTCGAAGTCGCCGCCAGCTGTGGCGCCAGCACCGGCAGTGCCTTCAAGAGCACGCATGGCGATTGGATCATACTCAGGTTCTGCCTGATCAGCCCAAAATTTTGCGACAGCATTGATTTCAACTTCTTTTAAGTAAGGTCCATGGTGACGAATGGCTTTTGATGTTCCAGCCGATAGCACCAACATATCACCCTGTGCTAATAAACGTTCTGCACCTTGCTCGTCTAAAATAATTCGCGAATCCATTTTAGATGCCACTTTAAAGCTGATGCGCCCAGGAATATTTGTTTTAATTAAGCCGGTGACAACTTCTTTGCGTGGCGACTGCATCGCTAACATCAAATGAATTCCACACGCGCGCGCCATTTGCGCTAAGCGCACAACGCTTTGCTCAACGTTTTGTTTATCAACGGCCATTAGATCACCGAATTCTTCGACAGCAATTACAATATACGGTTGAAATGAAAAATAATATTGTTCGAGCTTCATCACGCCTTGTGTTTCAAATTCGGCATTTATTTTTTCATGCTCAGCAATTTGTTCTGCCGACATTTTTTCCACAGCTTCATTAAACTGTTCAATGTTGCGCGCGCCAAATTTACTCATGGATTTATAGCGTTTCTCCATTTCACGCACAGCCCAGCGAAGTGCAAAAACTGCTTTTTTTGGATCGCGAACAGGTGGCATAAGTAAATGGGGGATGCTTTCAAAAGCGGCCAGGTCTACTTGTTTGGGATCCACCAAAATAAGACGCAACGTTTTCGGAGAGTGTCTAAATAAAAATCCAGTGATCGTTGCTACTGTGAAAACCGATTTTCCAGAGCCTGTGGTGCCAGCTATCAACAAGTGCGGCATCTTACGTAAATCAACAATGCGGGGCTCACCATTAGATTGTTTTCCTAGTGCAATCGGAAGTTTGACCTCTTCGGCCCAAAACATTTCGTCAGCCAAAAGATCTTTTAGATACACCGTTTCACGAATCGAGTTTGAAGTTTCAATTCCAATAACATCGCGGCCTGGAATCGGCGCAATAATTCGCAATGATTCTGCAGAAAGAGCCAGTGCTAAATCATCTGCCAGCTCGGTGACTTTATTTACTCGGACATCAACATTGGGTTTAAACTCAAACATGGTTACTGCGGGGCCAGGCTTGGCGGCTACGATTTGGCCATTCACATCAAACTGTTTTAGTTTTTCTAATGTGATGTCTGCTTTGCGGCGAATTTCTTTTTCATCGATTTTAACTCGTGTGAGGGGTGGGTCTTCTAATAATGATAATTTCGGCATACTCCAGTTGGCTACTTTGCGCGGAGTTCGTGTGGGCATAACCACTTTGCGCCGAGCCTGGGGCTCGTAGGCAGAAACTGCAACTTTTTCATTGGATGGCTCGTCGTCCTCATCCGTCTCGTCGTCGAACTGAAGCACTGCTGTAGATTCGTTGGCTTTTAGATTAAGTTGCGATGGCGTTACCAGCAGATTTTTTTCGGGTTGTTTTTGCTTTTCTGCTGCCAGAGCTGCCACAGCTAGCTGTTTGCGCTCTTTTAATTTTTTCTTAATCTCTTCAACTTTTGGCCATTTCCAGTTTTTAAAAATGGCCGATTTAAAAAAGGCTCTGATTTTATCTGCCAAAAGAAGCGCTGGCCGAACAATCATTTCTTGTAAGCTAATTTCAAAACAGAAAACAATTAATACTGAGGCCGTTGTCCACAGTAATATTTGCGCCCCGACTGAGTTTAATATTTTTACTAACCCCGTTGCCAAGCCCAACCCGAGCAGCCCGCCGGGATAAACTTGATGATCAAAAATTTTAGAGTCCGACCAGTAAATGCTGACAAGGGCCGATAGTGACGCCATGAGAAGAATTAGCCAAACAAGGCGAACATTCTTAAGCTCGATGGATTCGCCTTTGAAACTTAAATATGCTGACTGCAGTAGGCCCGCAACTGCAAGCCAGGCGGGAAGGCCCAAAACCTGAAATATCATATCTGCTAGAAAGCTGCCGATAAGCCCGCAGTAATTCAGCGTTTTAAGACCTTGTCCGATAGAGTTAAAAGAGGGGTCCCTAGGGTGGTAACTAGCTAGCGCAAGTGCCAGGAACAGCCCTGCGCCAAGAAATCCAATAGCTTTAACGTCATGTTTAAATTTTTTGAAGAAGGGGCTCATCAATTCAATGTAATAGGGCTTATGCCGGCGTGCAAAAACGCCAAGGTCCGGTCTCGTCCAGATTAAACAAATGCACCTGTTAAGGCCTACCAGTCTTGACAATGGTCGATGCCGAGGGCACAAAACCCTTTCTTCATGATTAAAATAAATGAAATTTTCTATTCTATTCAGGGTGAGAGCTCTTACGCCGGAAACCCGACTGTGTTTATTCGTACGACAGCCTGTAATCTGCGATGTAGCTACTGCGACACTAAATATTCCTATAACGAAGGTGATTTTTGGGAGATTGAAAAAATTTTACAAACAGTCAAACAGCACGGCGCGCAGTATGTTTGTATTACTGGTGGCGAACCGCTCCTTCAAAAGGAAATCCACACCCTTATCAACATTTTATGCGATCTAGGACACATCGTTTCACTTGAAACTAGTGGTTCGTTAACAATTAAAAATGTCGACCCGCGTGTTAAAATAATTCTTGATGTTAAGACTCCTGATAGCGGCGCTGCTGATAGCTTTCTAACTGAAAACATCGAATTCTCGAGGGAAAACACAGAATTTAAGTTTGTGATCTGTTCTGAAAAAGACTTTCAATGGTCAGAAGAATTTTGTCGTCAACATGATTTATCAAGAAAATTTACAATTTTATACAGCCCATCACACGGCCAAGTGCCTGAACGCTGGTTGGCAGAAAATATTTTGCAAAATAAATCAAAAGCGAGGTTGCATTTGCAGCTACATAAGTATATTTGGTTATCCACAACTCGCGGAGTATGATCCGCAAATAACATAAATACGAGAGGGACACCCATGACGCCGAATCTGAATAACTCAGAAAATCTTTTTGTTGCGAACCTACAACAGGTCAGCCTAGAGAAATTAGTTAAGAGCAAATTAGAAGTTCTTTTCCAACAGCAAAAAGAAGCTCAAGTTGAGTTAAACGGTCTTTACAATATCGTTCTTGAACAAGTGGAGCGTCCTTTAATCGAACTAGCTCTTAAGGCTTACAATGGTAACCAGGTTAAGACAGCGATCATGTTAGGTATCAACCGTAACACTCTTAAAAAGAAAATCGACAACTACAAGTTGAAGCCAAAAAAAGGTGCTCAAGCTCAAGTAACTGAGACTATGACTGCTCCTACAACTTCATTAACTCAATAATTTAAGACAATTTCAGAGATTAAGATTTTTCATCTATTCGAGGGGACAAGATGAGCCAAAAACTTCCTCCTCAAAGTCTTGAGGCCGAGTACTCTGTACTCGGCGGCTTGATGCTTGAGCGCGAGGCCTATGATCAGATCGCCGATTTGATCAATGACTCCGACTTTTACATAACCGAACCGAACCGATCCAATTGGATATTAGATTGGATTGGTTTATCTATTGGATATATTTGATTGATTAAT
>JAYUTU010000018.1:0-17516 GCA_043754975.1 Bdellovibrionales bacterium
ACATGAGTTCTAAGACTAAACGTCACCTAGGACAAGTTGTCTATGTTGCTGACGCTAACATGCTTCAAGTGAAGCGCCAATTCGGCTTTTAAGGAGTAAGTATGGCACGTGTAAAATCGGGGATGACCAATCGTCGTCGCCACAAAAAAGTTTTAAAAAGAGCTAAAGGTTACTACTCAGCAGGATCTCGTTCGTATGCTCACGCGGTTGAAAAAAATGACCGTGGTATGGCGTACGCTTACAAACACAGAAAGATGAAGAAAAGAACTTTCCGTGCTTTGTGGACACAACGAATTAATGCAGCTGCACGAATGAACGGGACAACATACTCACGTTTAATCGGTGGTTTAATTAAAGCCAATATCCAGTTAGACAGAAAAGTATTAGCGGACTTAGCGATCACGGATGCAAACGCATTCACATCACTTTGCCAGCACGCTATTAAATAAAGGTAATTTTTTTGCTTTTGTAGGAAGGCGAGTTGGAACACAGCTCGCCTTTTTTTATACTCTCAATGCACTCAGAAGGAAGTAGTCCTATGACAACTGAATTTGAACAAAGAAAAAAAGACCACATTCGTCTTGCTTTGTCAGATGTCACGCAAGGGCTTACGCCGAATCAGTTTTCAAAAATAAGTTTATTGCACAATGCACTTCCAGAAATCCGGTTCAGTGATGTAGCGCTGCAAACGCAGTTACTGAATCACACGTTTTCTTCGCCGCATTTTATTTCCTCAATGACTGCAGGGCATGAACAGTCAAAAAATATTAATTTACAGTTAGCCCTTGCTGCGCAAGAACGAAACTGGCTGATGGCAGTTGGTTCGCAGCGCCGGGAACTAACTGACCCGACTGCGATCACAGAATGGAAAGAAATCCGTAAACAGGCGCCCGATGCAAAACTGGTATCAAATATTGGAATCTTAGAAGTAATTCAAAATCCAATTGAAAGTATTATTCAGCTTACTGAAAATCTAAATGCTATTGGTTTGTATATCCATTTAAATCCGCTGCAAGAGGTTTTTCAAAAAAATAATAACATTAATTTTTCCAACGGGCTAAAATCTATCGAAACGCTAGTAAAAAAATTGAAAATCCCAGTCCTTGTCAAAGAAGTTGGCTTTGGTATTTCTGCAGACTTAGTAAAAAAATTAATCGACAGTGGTGTGTATGCTGTCGATGTTTCCGGTAACGGCGGAACGCACTGGGGCTATATCGAAGCCCTCAGACACGATGAAAATGCAGTCGAGAGAAATGCCATTTCAGCATTTGCAGATTGGGGATCAAGCACAGTTGACTGTCTACTGGCGTGCCAACAGTATGTGATGTTTCACCCCATCTTTGCTTCTGGTGGAATCAGAAATGGTGTCGACAGCGCAAAATGCCTGGCGCTCGGAGCCCGAGCCGTCGGAATTGCACAACCTTTGATGAAAGCTGCACTGGGTGAAAATATTGGGATTGCAACGGATCATCACCGTGAAAATGATATTTTAAAAGTCATGGATACATTTGATTTTCAGCTCAAAGTGGCCATGTTTTGTTCGGGAATTAAAAAACCCGAGGACTATTTGCATAAGAAAGTTTGGCAATGCTTAAGTTAAAAAAAGATCTCAGTCAGATGTTCAAGGGATTTTCAAAATTAAGTTTCGAACAGCGGTTAAAATCCTTAATTGATGTTGAACTTTTATCCGCAGACAGCGCCAGCTATCTGCGGTCGGGTGGCTTAAAAGATACGAAGCTTGCTGAAAAATTTGTTGAAAATGTTATTGGCTATTTTCAATTACCACTTGGAGTGGCTACAAATTTTAATATTGATGGTCTTGACGTGGTGATACCGATGGCTGTGGAAGAAACGTCCATTGTTGCTGCGGCATCAAAAACTGCAAAATGGATCCGGGAAAATGGCAGTATCAAAACTGAAATTTTAGGAACCGAAATAATTGGCCAAATTCAGTTTGCTAAAGTTCATGATTTTCCAAACTTTGAAAAACAAATCAATTTACAAAAAAATTATTTAATTGAACTTGCTAACCGTGAAGTTGCCTTTGGATTGGTTACACGGGGTGGCGGAGTTCGTAACATAACAGTTCGAAAGCTTGTGCGTGAAGACGGTTTGGATATGGGCGTGATTCACGTCTATATGGATCCGTGTGATGCGATGGGCGCAAACATCATGAATCAAGTCTGCGAATTTTTAAAAGAACCGCTGGAGAGTTTTACTTCCGAAAAAGTGAACATGTGCATCTTATCAAATTTGGTCGATTCAAAATTAACTCGGGCTACAATCGAAGTAAAAATGGATCCTGAATTAGCTTTAAAAATCGAAGAGGCGTCTCGTTTTGCAGAATTAGATCCTTACCGAGCAGCCACCAATAACAAAGGTGTTTTAAACGGAATTGATCCCATATTAATAGCCACTGGCAATGACTGGCGGGCTGTTGAAGCAGGAGTCCATGCATTTGCCACAACGTCAGGCCAGTACCGTTCGATCACAAAATGGCGACGCACTGAAACCGGAGTGATTGGTACATTAACAGCACCTCTTGTTGTCGGCACAGTTGGCGGGGTTACGGCGTTGCATCCAACCGCAAAAATTGCTCTGAAGATTTTAGATATTTCTTCAGCTTCCGAATTATCCCGGATTGTGGCGGCAGTGGGATTAACTCAAAATTTAGGAGCTCTTCGAGCCTTGACTACTGTGGGAATTATCGAAGGTCACATGAAGTTGCATATTAAAAACTTATCTTTGGGTGCAGGCGCCACTGAAAATGAAATGCCTAACGTTATAAAAAAATTAGAAGAAATCCTAGCTTTAAGAAAGCGCATTTCATTATCGAATGCTGTTGAAGTTCTGAAAGAACTTAGAAAAAGCAGTCAGTAGAAAATGAAGTACCACATTCCCGGAAAAACATTTTTGCTGGGAGAGTATTCGGCATTGGTCGGCGGTTCGGTATTAGGCCTAGCGACAAGCCCAGGGTTTGAAGTTACTTCAACTTCGGTAGGGGACTTAAGCCACACTGATAAATTTCAGTTTCCTTTTTCTAAAGAAAGTCCTGCGGGTTTGTTATCGGCGAAAAGTCCACAAATGCCGTTTCAGTTTCAGGACCGCGTTCAGGCCGGTGGTTTCGGGCGCTCAACCGCTGAGTATTTGGCCGTACTTCTTCCGCAGCTTAATGCAAATTCTGAATTTTCAGAGATTAAAAAAGACTATCAAAACGTTACCGCACAAAGTGGTGCGCAGGCCAGCGGCCAGGATATAGCTATTCAGTTTTTTGGTGACGTAACTTTTTTTAACAGTGAAACCAATCAGTACTCAGCCAGTGCCTGGAAATATCCAAATTTAGATTTTTTGCTAGTGGCTACTGGCCTAAAAGTAAAAACTCATGAACATGTTAAAGAATTAAATCGACAGCTCTTAAAGGACTTTCCTGAGATTTCAAACCAGGCAATTGCTTCCTATTTTAGTGGAGATCAGAAAAAATTTGTCGCAGGCTTAAACGCCTGGTCTGACTTTTTAATTTCAAAAAATTTAGTGCATGAAAATTCAATGACTCTGAAGAAAAAATTAATGGCAGATTCTCAAATACTAAGTGCCAAACCCTGCGGCGCCATGGGTGCCGATGTGTTACTTGTACTTTGTGAAGACAGTGTAACCAAGAGCGTGCAACATAAGATTTCTAAGATGGGTTTAACAGTGGTAGCTACTAAAAACAATTTAGCTAAAGGTATTTTGCATCAGCAAATACTGCGGGGATCCCATGTGGGTTGAAGCCTCGGCACCTTCAAATATCGCGTTGATTAAGTACATGGGAAAAATAGACCCCATGCTGAACAAACCCTGCAATACCTCGTTATCATACACACTTGAGCATTTACGAACATTTGTACGGATTAAAGCAGATACAAATCTAAAATCCGACCAATGGCAGTGTCTTGTCCGTGGTGACTTGCGACTCTTAGAGCTGTCAGCTAAAGGTCGCGAGAAATTTTTAAAGTTTTTCGCTCAATTAAAATCTGAATTTAAAATACAGGGATATTTTCAGATCGAGTCTGCCAATAATTTCCCATCCGATTGTGGACTTGCCAGTTCAGCCTCTAGTTTCGCAGCTCTGACGCTTGCGACGCAGGCGTGGAGCCAACAGCATAATTCTTTGGCTTCAAAAGATCTGCTCACTTTGGCATTACTATCTAAACAGGGTTCGGGATCGTCGTGTCGATCTTTTTTTGGTCCCTGGGTTTCTTGGTCCGCTGAAACTGTTCAAAGGGTGGATCTGCCATTTATAAATTTAAAACATCAAGTCATTCTGTGTGATGAAAGCATTAAATCTATTTCATCCAGTGAGGCGCACAAACAGGTTTTAACATCGGATATGTTTACTGGTAGACCCAGTCGTGCAGAGGCGCGGTTTCTAAATCTCAATGAAGCATTTAATAAAAATGATTGGAAATCTGCATTTGAAATCTGTTGGAGCGAATTTTGGGACATGCACACTTTGTTTCATACCGCGAAGCCTGCGTTCATGTACATGAACGCAAATTCGCAGCTTGTTTTAGGAAAACTATTGCAGCAGTGGCAGGTCGAAAATGACGGTCCGCTTGTGACTATGGATGCAGGTAGCAATATTCATTTGCTATACCGGCCGGATCAAACAAAACAGTACAATCACCTATTTGAGATTTTTAAGGCAGATTTTTCTATCTGGACTGATGAAGGCTACCGTGCAAAACGCTAAAACAACGCTACAAAAAAAAATTCCTGGCAAATGGATTTTAGCTGGCGAGCACGCCGTGCTTCGTGGTGGAAAAGCTTTGGTTTTTCCGCTCACCAGCCAGTACTTAGAAATATTTTTTACGCCTGCGGCAGTGCCACTGCAAATTGAAATGGAAGGCGTGAATTCGACCGAAATTTCGCAAGTGGTGTTTTCTGTTTTTGAAAAAGCGCTGGGGCAATTGGGCTTAGTAAAAAATCAGGTTCAAGGCATCGTGCGCTTAAAATCAAATATTTTATTTGGAGCTGGCATGGGAGCCTCTGCAACGTTGTGTGTAGCAGTGGCTCATCTATTTAATCATTTAGACTATATCACTGAAACACAAATGTACGAATTCGCACGAAACTTAGAAAATATGTTTCATGGCGAAAGCAGCGGCGTTGATATCGCCGTGGTGTTAAAACAACGGCCTTTATTATTTTCCAGAGAAAGTGGCGCCAAAGAGCTAAATCTGCCAAATCTGCCATTACTTTTTTTATCACACACAGGCTCAAAAGGAATTACTAAGGAATGCGTCGAATTGGTAAAAGCACTCTGGACGGCCGATTCAAAAAAGGCGGAACTGATTGATCAGCGTATGAAGCAGTCCGTGAATCAGTTTATATTATTAGTGCATGATTCAAACCCTAAGAATTGGATTGAACCGATGAACCAGGCACACAGCTGTTTTCTTGACTGGGGTTTAGTTAATGATGCTGTAAAAGAACATGAACTTGCACTTCGGCGCAGCGGCGCCTTGGCAGTAAAATTGACGGGGTCAGGGGCTGGGGGTTACATGCTCAGTCTCTGGGATAAACCGCCGCGAGATTTACCCTTTCCTATGATTGACTGCTCAGAAAGTAATTTATGAAAAAATTAGTGATTATTCCGACCTTTAATGAAATCGATAATATCAAAGAACTTTTACCTGCATTAATGAATTTAGACGCAAAATTTGATGTGCTGGTTGTTGATGACTCATCACCCGATGGAACCGCTGATCAAGTTTTAAAATTTCGTGGCGCCAATGCCAGAGTTTCTTTACTGAAACGGCAGCAAAAAAATGGTTTAGGAAAAGCCTACTTGGCTGGGTTTAAATGGGGATTAGAAAATCGCTATGACGCCATGGTTGAAATGGATGCTGATTTTTCCCACGCGCCAGAAGACTTAAAAAAGATCTTAGCGGCATTAGATTCAAATCCGGTGGTGCTAGGTTCTCGCTACGTGCCCGGTGGAAAAACTGTGAATTGGGGATTTTTTCGAAAGTTAATATCTAAAGGCGGCGGCGTTTACTCAAGGTTAATACTTGGTTATCCCGTGCAGGATTGGACCGGTGGTTTCAATGGCTGGCATGCAGAGGTTCTAAAATCTATTGGTTTAGATTCAATTCAATCCAATGGTTATAGTTTTCAAATAGAACTCAAATACAAAGCGCAAAAAAATGGATATAAGGTTTTAGAAGTTCCAATTACCTTTGAAGACCGCAGGGTCGGGCAAAGTAAAATGTCGTTAAAAATTGTACTCGAAGCTTTTTATAAAGTTTGGCTCATTAGAACTTATTAATTTTCCCAGACCTTCGGATGGGCCTCTGAGATGAACTACACTTAATGTTATGTTAGAATAATCTATGAAATTTTTAACGGTGATGCTGGTTTCGGTTATGACGTGTGTAACGCCTGTTGTACTGACGACATTAACGGCTTTTGCTAAAAATTCAAATCCACAAACAGACAAAATTTATCAGTCTGCAAAGTTTCAACTGCAGAAGCGGGAACAACAATTAAAAAACGAAAGTGTTAGTGAATGGTATATACCAGGTCAAAGCCCCTTGTTGGTTCAAATTTTCAGTGCTAATGGCCAGCTCTTGTCTGAAAAAATGGATTCAAACATGGATGGGTTCTTTGAAAAAAGAATTTTTTATGATCACAAACAAAGAACACGCACTGAAAAAAATTATGAGCCAACCGAAAAGCACTTGCTGACTGAGACAGTGCAAAAACTGAGCTCTAATAAACGGATGCTTTTAAACACGACTCAATACAATTCAAAATCAGCAGTGATCGGTAAGACCCAATATCAACTGCCGCTCGCTGATGTTTTAAATCAAACAAATGCAGAATGTAAAACTGGGGCCCAATCAACGGTTTTTGGCCAAATCGAGGCCTTAAAGCCGCTGATAAATGAGCTCCTCATCACAGAAAGAAATGACCAATTTGTAGTGACGAGCTTCGGTGCTAAAATTGAAACAAGTTGTCTCAAACAACACGGTGATGATTTCCCACAATTAGTTCAGCAATCTCTACGAGAAAATATTAACTGTTTGGCCGATTTAGGTGGTAACGGCAGCCATGAAAACATCGCAAAAATAGCCTCACTTCTTGAAAATAAAAAACGTCCCTGGAAAATAATCTGTAGCGACAAGGAAGCCTTTGAAGGAATTAGCAATACAAAAGGGTTGGGAAGTGTTGAAGGCATTCATGCTGATTTCCCGTGGATTAAGCTAAATCCTGATTTAGAAGGATCTAACCCTAAGGCTCTGCGAGGTTTAATTTTCCACGAGATTTTACATAACTGTGGACATATTCATGCGCCTGGAAATATTGAGTACATGTACGCGTGTGAACTTTGCTGTGAAAATAATTTTAAACCGGTATCAGCATGCAAAGTGTGTCAGGGTAATTATAAATCCGCAAATGATCCTGCATATCTTTTAGATTATTCTAACAGCGGAGCTATTCCAAACCAGAGCTTGCGGTTACTTCAAGAAATGCGTGGTGTTGCTTCCAGCGGTAAAAATGAGAAACTGCCATATTATTTAAACCATTTGGCACTTTTTCCAATCGATGATTATAATCAATTTAGTAAAGAATTGACCCACTACCTACAAAGTGAGAAAGCTCTGATTGAGGTCAAAGATTTAAAATTACCAAGCAATAATAAATCTGAATTGATTAAGCCAGAAATTAGAAATTTTGCCAAAGCTTTACAAAAGCTGAATGATCCTTATGCCGCAATTACTGAGTTAGAAAAAAATAAGGCAGTTTTAGATAAAATGGACACCGGCAATCCCCTTAAAGATCAGACAATAACACTTCTTGAAATTTTTTTTTCAGAGCTTGATATAAACAAAAACAAAGACGACCTAATTTTAAGAAGTAAAATTGAAAAACTAGTCCAAAATTCGGGAGCTAATTAGTCAAACTAATTAGTCAAACTAATCAGCGGAATTAATTAGTGATTAGATTTTTTCCATTCCCACATCGCTAAGGACGCAGACACCATCGCATTTAAGGACTCAATTCGTTGCGTGGGTATGGTCACAAAATTCAATTTCTTTTTTTGCTCCGCAGTGATTTTTAATCCGGGACCCTCTTCACCGATCCACAGGCGTAAATCCCGGGGCCAAGTCACAGCAGAAATAACTTGGCCTTCAAGATCTAAAGCCATGTTAGCTGCAACCACGGGAATTTCAGCGATAGCTAAATCTGATTTTTTAAAATTGGCGTACAGCGCTGCGCCGGCTGAGGCCTTCACTGCCTGCGGTAAGTAGGGGTGTGCAGATTCTTTTGTTAAAATAATCTCAAACACGCCAAAGCCCACTGCAGATCTAACTAGGGCTCCTAAATTTCGGGGGTCACCTAATGGACAGATTAATTCTAGCTCGATGGGATTTTTCTGAAAATCTTTTTTCTCAAACTCTTTAAATTCTAAAACTAAAAGTGGCTCTCCGGTGCCAATGACGTCTAATTCTTTAAACGACGCTTTAGGTATAACAAATTTAGTAATCTCTAAGTTTTTTTGAATAAAATAAGGCCAAGCATCAGCTTCAAAGATAAATGCCACAGGTTTAAAGCGAGTTAACTTTTGCTGCATAAACTCTTCGATTAGTTTTACACCACTTAAAATAAAACGCTGCTGCTCTTTAATGCCTTTGGCACTGGTCAGTGATTTAAAGGCTTTTAATTTCTCATTAGATTCTGAGGTTATAACTTGAGTTTCCATTATTCGACGTCCTCATCTGGGTCATCCGGTAGCGGAGCATTTTTTATTTTTTTGAAAATTACTAAACGCCGATGATTTTCCGTGTGTTTTAAATCGTAGGCTATGTCTTTGTCTAATTTGTAATATTCGAAAAGTTCCTGTGGAATTAATTTTAATTCAGGGTCAACATTTGGACCCTTCATAAAATACACGCAGCCACCTAATTGTAAGCAGCTTAAAACATTGCGTAAGGTATTTGGAATATCTTCAACCGCGCGGGTAATAACGCCGTTCACTGGATACATGAAGTGTTCATTCACGTTTCTGCCGATGATATCTAAATTCGGAAGCTCTAAGGTTTCGCGTACGGTTTTTAAAAACTCGACACGTTTTTGCACGCCTTCGGCCAGAATAATTTTTTCTTTAGAAAATCTGATTTTTAGCGGGATGCCGGGAAATCCCGGACCTGTGCCTAAATCTAAAAGTGGAAACTGCAGCTCGCACAGTTCAGTGATGATCAACGAATCAATAAAATGCTTAATCGCAATATCTTTTATTTTCAGTAGGCGGGTGAAATTTTGATGCTCTTGATTTTTCATCAGAACTTCATAAAACTGCGCAAGCTTTTGGCGCTCGCCATGCGAGCAGGCAAATAGGTGATTTTTAAAAATATCTGCCAAGCGGTCATTGGCCTCAGAGACGCTATAGATTTTTTCAGCCTTAAAACTGCGGTCGGAAGGCTTCTGTACCGGCGCGATGCCCGCTTTTTCCAGGCGCGCCTTATACGGAGAGTAATTTTGCTTATTTTTATGCGCCACAAAACAAAACTAGCACACAGCTAAATACTTGAAAAGACTAAAATTATTCTAGATACTGGGGCCTATGTCACAATCCAAATTAGACGCTATTAAAGATTCGGCTTTGAAAGCTTTTCAAGCCGCGCAAAATTCAACCGAGCTTTACAACGCTAAAGTGCAGTTTTTAGGAAAAAGTGGAGCCTTAACTGAAGCCATGAAAATGATGGCCACGCTGCCAAAGGAAGAAAAGCCAGGGTTCGGGAAATTAGTCAACGAAGTCAAATCAGAGCTAGAGGCTTTTTATTCCGGCGCCGAAGAACAATTAAAATCTAAAGAAATTAATTCCAAAATGGAAAATGAAAAATTGGACCTAACACTACCGGTTGATAACCACCAAGTGGGTAGTGAGCATCCAATTTACAAAGTAACTCATGAAATTTTTCAGATCATGGCACGCCTGGGGTATTCCCTCCGCACAGGACCTCTGATTGAAAAAGATTATTATAATTTTGAAGCCCTCAATATTCCGAAAAATCATCCGGCGCGCGACATGCAAGATACGTTTTTTATCGACGAAACGCATGTGCTACGTACACACACATCACCAATTCAGATTCACTCTTTAGAAAATGAAAAACCGCCGCTTCGAGTGATCGGTACAGGTCCCGTTTTTCGCTGTGACAGCGATATTTCTCATTTACCCAATTTTCATCAGATTGAAGGCATGTGTGTCGACGAAAAAGTTTCGATGTCTGATCTAAAAGGCACTATTTCGTATTTCGTAAAGGAATATTTTGGTGCAGGTCTTAAGACACGCTTTCGCCCCAGTTTTTTTCCGTTCACAGAGCCTTCGGCTGAAGTGGATTGCTCGTGTCCTATTTGCAAAGGCAAAGGCTGTTCCCTGTGTAAACAATCGGGCTGGATTGAAATTGGCGGCTGCGGATTGATTAACCCCAAAGTTTTTGAATTTGCCAAAGTAGAGTATCCGAAGTGGCAGGGTTTTGCGTTTGGATTTGGTGTTGAGCGAATGGCGATTATTAAGTACGGCGTCGATGATATTCGCTTGTTCCCACAAAATGACGTGCGTTTTTTAAAACAATTTTAATTAAGGTTACTTATGAAAATTTCTCTAAAATGGATCAATGAATTTGTCGATATCCAAAGTTTTATGGCAGAGCCCACGGCATTGGCTGACGTACTTACGAAAGCAGGTCTTGAAGTTGAAGAAATTCAAAATAAAGCCAAAGACTTTCAAAATGTGGTTGTGGGTCATATCAAAGTGAAAGACAAACACCCGAACGCTGACAAATTGTCATTGTGCCAAGTTGAAGTCGCTGATGGCCTCGTGACTCAAATTGTTTGCGGAGCACAAAATCACAAAGCCGGTGATAAAGTGATTGTGGCCTTACCCGGAGCAGTGCTGCCAGGAAATTTTGCGATTAAAAAATCAAAGATCAGAGATATTGATAGTTTAGGAATGCTCTGTTCATTTAAAGAGTTAGGTTTACCGGATACCGGCGACGGCATTGTTATTTTAGATTCGACAGCGCCAACTGGAAAAAATTACGCCGAATTTGCTGGCCATGATGATGTGACATTTGAACTAAAAGTAACTCCGAATCGTGCAGATTGTTTAAGTCACTATGGATTAGCTCGTGAAATCGGTTGTTTAATCAATAAACCTGTTAAAAAACCAGAAGTACAAACAAAGTTTGCGACATCAGCGACAGCTTCAAAAATTTCTTTAAAAATAGAAAACAAAGACCTGTGTCCGCGGTATTGCGGGCGCTATATTGCTAACGTAAAAATTGGGCCCAGTCCTGCATGGTTAGTGCAAAAGCTTCAAGCCATTGGTCAGAACTCAATCAACAATGTGGTCGACGTGACTAATTATGTGATGCTCGAGATGGGTCAGCCGTTACATGCTTTTGATGCTGACCTTTTATCTGGGGCTGCTGTTGTGGTGCGAACTGCAAAGGCTAACGAAAAATTTAAAACACTCAAAGAGCAAGAGATCACGTTAAAGGGTGATGAGCTTTTAATTTGCGACGCAGAAAAAGCGGTGGCTTTAGCCGGTGTAATTGGTGGATTAAATTCTGGTGTGTCTGAGAAAACAAAAAATATATTTCTAGAAAGCGCTTATTTTCAACCGATGAGTGCTAGAAAATCATCACGGCAACATGGTATTGAAACAGATTCAGCGTACCGTTTTTCACGCGGCGTGGATCCTAGCTCGACCCTAGAAATCATGGACCGTGCTGCATTGTTAATTTTGCAAGTAGCTGGTGGCGAGGCCTATTCAGGTCAGCATGATGTCTATCCAATGCCCGTGGTAAAATCAGCAATCAAAATATCAATTCAAACAGTGACTGACCGCCTAGGTTATGCGGCTGATGAAAAGTTATTTACTCAGTACTTACAGGGGCTTCAGTGTAAAGTAGAAGCTTTAGGTTCAGGCCAGTATTCGGTGACTCCGCCCCTGTTTCGTTTTGATTTATCAACGGATATGGATTTAGTCGAAGAATATGCACGCCTTCATGGGTACGAGCACATCCAAGAAAAATTACCGGTGTTCAAGTCTGAACCCGCGCAGCATGATTTCAAATACATGGAGTCACAAAAAATCTCGGCTCTGCTTCGCGGCCAAAGTTTTTCGCAAGCGTTTAACTACGCTTTTGTAAATGAAAAAGAAGAGTCACCATTTATTGGTGATACAGAAGCACTTTCAAAGTTGGGTCTTCCGACAGATGCAGCTGCAACTTTTTTACGAAATCCGCTGAGCGAAGAATTAAATTCGATGCGAAGAACTTTAACATACGGTTTAACTCAGAATGCTTTAAGTAATATTCATGCGGGAAATTCAGTAGGAAAATTATTTGAAACTGGAGTGGTGTTTGCAAAAGTAGGTAGCGATTACAAAGAAACACTGCGCACCAGTTTAATTAGCTGGGGTCATGAAATTGGTTTATTTAAAAATTCGGCTCCGCATTTGTACCAAGTCAAAGCGGCAGTGGAAAAACTTTTACAAAATTATCAAATCGCATCGTTCACATGGGTCCAGGCCGGCAAAGCGCCTGCATTTTTACACACGGGCCAGTTTGCAACATTAGTTGTTGAAGGAAAAAATGTCGGCTTTGTGGGATCTATACATCCAGGATTTTTAAATCAGAAAAAAATTCGTTGTGAGGTGGCAGTGGCTGAAATTGATTTGCAGCAGCTATTGCAAGGTCAACCACGACCTAAAAAATTTAAATCCTTGTCAAACTTTCAACCGGTCGAGCGTGATTTTGCTTTTGTCATGGATGCGAAAACTGCGGTTGGGGATTTAATAAAAGAAGTTAAAAAAATAACGGCTTCTAGCCTCAAACAGATTCACGTGTTTGATATCTACGAAGGCGATAAGTTGCCGGCAGGTAAAAAATCAGTTGCGCTAAAGGTCGAGTTTCAAAGTTTTGAAGCCCAACTGGGCGAGCCCGAGATCCTAAGCCTTACCCAGAAAATTATTGAACAGGCGCAAAAAGCACTAGGAGCGTCTTTACGCCAGTAGCGCGCCGCGATAAGCAATTGGCTTCAAAAACTTGATTCATTTCAAATACTTGCTACGATTTTAGGTAAGGGTGGTTTCATCATGGCTGGTCAAAATGTCGGACATTCAACAGTTACTAAAGCAGATATTGTTGAGAAGGTTTACGAGAAAATTGGATTTTCAAAAAAAGAAGCCAGTGAGCTTGTTGAGATGGTTTTTAATTCCCTAAAACACACCTTACAAAAAGGCGATAAAGTTAAAATCTCAGGCTTTGGAAATTTCATGGTGCGTGGAAAAAGCGAGCGCATTGGCAGAAATCCGCAGACCGGTGAACAAATTAAAATCTCAGCTCGGAGAGTATTAACATTTAGACCCAGCCAAGTTTTAAAAGCGATGCTGAACGGTGAAGAATACGCACATTTAAAGGATGAAGACGATGACGAATGAAAATGATGTCCTGTCTTTAGAAGATAAATTTATTCCTGAAGCAAAGCCTGAATCAGAAGTTCCGGCGGAATTAAAAGCTGAATCGGCTTCAATGCCGCACGTCTTGATCGATGACGAGCTCATGAGTGAAATGGCTACAATTCCCGATCGCTTCGGTTTTAAGATTGGTGATGTGGCAGATTTATTAGGAATAAAGCAATACGTGCTTCGCTATTGGGAACAAGAATTCGATGTGCTCAGTCCTAAAAAAGCCTCGAACAACCAAAGACTGTATACTAAAAAAGATGTCGAAAATGCGTTTTTAATTCGAAAGCTTTTGTACCGCGATAAATTTTCAATCGAAGGCGCCAGACAAGCTTTAAAAGATGTGAAATTTGCGTTCAAAAAAGAAAAAGAATTTAATAAAGATTTAAGCAACGTCGTGCAAAAAATTGATAACGTTCAGATCCAGATCCGTCGTTTTGTCGATGACATTCGACGGACCCGCGACATGTTTAACTAACCTCAAGTATTACCGACACGGTCTCCATGTCAGCTGAAAGCTTGAAGATAATCCTGTATCAACAGAATCTAAATTAATCATCGCCAGCGAGCGGTCATTAGTATTTGGTAAATAGCTTACAAATAGCTGCGACAATAATTCAATCGTTTGGGATTTACGATTGCAAGTTGAATAAATAAAGCGACCTGGTTTTTGCCTTACCGATACAGCGTAATCGCCAGACGACGGACCCTTTATAGTTGCTTCGCGCATGCTGACCACGGGTTGGTTTGGAATCACTTGAGTAAATCGGTGTAATCCCCACGCCGAAGCCGGCATGGCTGCAAAACCCCGGTAATCTGTTTGCTGAAGTGCGTACTGAACGCCCGCTTGAACATCCACATCAATCAAAACGCGGCAGTCCTTTTGTAAGGTGTTGGCTTGCGGGTTACTTGATCCGTGTCCAATTTCAACGATGTAATTATCAAATAAGACACTGAGAGTTTGTCCATCTGGTGTTACCAGTGCAGAACTGGCAGCACCGTTACAACCCGAACCGACCAAACGCACACCGCGAATAGCTACTTTCTGCGCTAGAGCTTGGGTTGATAGTGCTAAAACTGCTCCAATTAATAACAATGATCTTTTCATGGAATTTCCCCTGTTAGTTTGTTGATCAAAATCAAAGCAATGTAGATAGTAAATTAAAAATTTGGTATCCATATGACCACAATTTTGTCTTGATAAATCCTAAAGCAATCTTGAAGCCAAATCAGTTGAACATCATCGTTTTTACAGGCAATTTTAGGCCATGAATTTAATTCCCATTGTACTAAGTGGTGGAAGTGGAACCCGGCTTTGGCCGATTTCTCGTCAGGATAGTCCAAAACAATTTAGTCATTTATTAGATCAAACGTTGCAAGCGCTAACATTGCGCCGACTTAAAAAATATCAACCTTCACTGATCGTCACAGGCAAAAAATTGCAGGCCTTAACAGAGCAAGAAATCGCTCACCATAACTTTGCGGTACACGGGTTAATTTATGAAAGCGAAGGCAAAAATACAGCCCCCGCAGTGGCTATGGCCTGTCGGTATTTAGAACTCAAAGGCCTAGAGAAAAATATTTGCGGTGTTTTCTCATCCGATGCCTTAATTACCAAAGAAGATGCGTTTCATTCAGCAGTCCATTTAGCTTCACTTGAAGCGGCTTCTGGTAAAGTGGTCGTGTTAGGAATTAAGCCAGACCGAATCGAAACTGGTTTTGGCTACATTCAGTTACCAAATACCTATTCATTAAATCAATCGGCTGATGTTTTAAAATTTCATGAAAAACCAGACTTTGCGACCGCTGAAAAATTTGTAAATGACGGAAATTATTTTTGGAATGCGGGGATTTTTATTTTTCAAGTTGAAAAAATGATCGCGCATTTTAAACTGCATCAACCTGAATTATGGTCTGCTATCAGCCAGCTGCAGCTAGATTTAAAAAATATTCCAGAAATCTATGCCAAAATAAAAAGTATTTCTTTTGATTATGCAATTATAGAAAAATTAAAATCTGCAGAGCTCAGCTGCGTTCCGTGCGATATCGGTTGGAGTGATTTAGGATCTTGGGACGTGCTTGATCAAATTAATACCACTAACGAAAAAAAACTAAGCCTATCGCAGCCAGTGCTGCAAGTGGAAGGCCTTGGTAATACCGTTTTTTCTCAGCAGAAAAAAATCTACAGCTTCGTCGGAGTCGATGATTTAGTTGTGGTCGATACGGCTGACGCTATTTTAATTTGTAAAAAAGGGCAGTCACAAAAAGTGAAGGACATTGTCGATTTGATCAAGCGCACACAACCTAATGGACCAGGCATCTAAGTGAAAGCTGAATTTTCCACACCGCAAAGTACGAAGCGCCGTTTTCGTCAATTAAAAGAATTGGCCATTAAGTCCTTTTTATTTCTCTGCGCTGCGAGCTCAGTTTTTATTACCATCAGCGTTGTCTGGACCCTGATTTATGAAGCCCTGCCATTTTTTCGCGAAGTTTCACTGAAGCAGTTTTTATTTGATAAAGAGTGGACCCCGTTATTCGAAAATGCCCAGTATGGAATTTTAACTTTAGTCTGTGGAACGCTGTTGACAACTGTGATTGCGCTCACGGTAGCGATCCCACTCGGAACAATCACGGCCGTTTACTTAAGTGAATACGCTGCTGAAAAAACGCGAGAAATTTTTAAACCTATTTTAGAACTATTAGCTGCAGTGCCTACAGTGGTTTACGGCTATTTTGCGATGCTGTTTGTTACGCCGCTGTTACAAAAAATATTTCCGGAGATTTCTAGCTTCAATGCCCTCAGTGCTGGCCTAGTTATGGGTGTTATGATCATACCCTACATCAGTAGTTTGTCCGAGGACGCCATGCGGGCTGTGCCGCTGCATTTCCGTGAAGGAAGTCTTGCGCTGGGGGCTTCGAAATTTCAGACTTCGTTTAAAGTTATTTTGCCAGCGGCTTTTTCTGGAGTTGCATCTGCGTATATCCTAGGAATTTCACGGGCTCTTGGTGAAACTATGGTTGTAGCTATCGCTGCTGGTTTACAGCCCCGATTTTCCTTTAATCCGCTGGAATCGACCCAAACAATTACCGCGTTTATTGTGCAAGTCAGTTTGGGTGATCTTCCACAAGGGTCAATTGGTTACAAATCAATTTACGTATCGGGGTTAGTTTTATTGATATTTACTTTATCATTTAATCTTGTCGGTCAGCGCATACGTTCCAACATGGAAAAGAAATTTAAATGAAAGATTTGGTCGCACGCTTAAAACGACAAGATAAAATCTTTTGGCTGGTGGGTTTTGTAACCATGACGGCAGCGCTGTTAACTTTAATGAGTTTAATTATCGATATGGCTATCACCGGAATGCCGCGCATAACGATGAACTTTTTTACCCATTTTCCATCACGATTTCCTGAAAAAGCCGGAATTTTATCGGCGTGGGTGGGTAGCTTGTGCGTCGTTTTAGTTACAGCACTGATGGCTATTCCATTAGGCGTAGCTTCAGGAATTTATTTAGAAGAGTACGCTCCGAAAAACTGGCTGACTAAAATTATTGAAGTAAATATTTTAAATCTGGCGGGGATTCCGTCGATTACTTTTGGCTTAATGGCACTGGGTATATTTGTGTACCGATTCGGTTTAGGTCAAAGCATTATTACTGCAGGCCTGACTTTAGGGTTACTTATTTTACCAATTATTATTGTGACCACGCGTGAAGCGATCAGAACAATTCCAGCTCATATTCGTGAGGCGTCGTATTCTCTGGGGGCCACGAAATGGCAAACCATATACAATCATATTTTGCCGTATTCATCGGGTGGAATTATGACCGGCGTGGTGATTGCATTATCGCGCGCGATCGGCGAAACGGCTCCGCTGATTACCGTAGGTGCATTAACATTTATTGCTTTTTTACCATCATCACCAGTTATCGAAGTTGCGCCGTTTTTAAGTCTTCAGTGGTTATTAGATCCCTACACAGTGATGCCGATA
>JAYUTU010000019.1:0-7921 GCA_043754975.1 Bdellovibrionales bacterium
TCAACTTCACGTGGTAACGAAAAGTTAATAACATGGGTTAAATCATTAATATCTAATCCTCGTGCTGCAACATCTGTTGCAACTAGAATTTTAACACGGCCTTTTCGGAAATCATTTAATACGAATTCACGCTCACGCTGTGGACGGTCTCCATGAATGCAATCAACTGGAAATGATTTTCGTTTTAACCACTCAGTGATCTCGATCACTTCACGCTTTGTCTGGCAAAAAATCAAACCATAGAAATCTTGATTCATGTATAAAACCGAAGACAACATCTGCAATTTACGATCTGGATAAATCGTGTAGTAAATTTGTTCGATGTTGGGCTTTTCAGAATCTTGCTTGTGAATTTCTACTTTATCATAATCAGGTAAATATTTGGAAACAACGCGGCGGATTTCAGGTGACATCGTCGCTGAGAATAACCACTTACGTTTTGATTCGTTATTGCCAATGGCTTTTAAGATTGTCTCAACGTCATCTTGAAAACCCATTGAAATCATCTCATCCGCTTCATCCAAAACTAGAGTTTGCACGTTTTCTAATTTTAAAGCTTTACGCTCAACAAGATCAATCAATCGGCCCGGAGTTCCTACAACAATGTGAACACCGCGCTTCAATGCTGTTAGTTGACGGTCATACGAGGATCCGCCGAATACGGTCAGAGTATTTAAACCCTTCCACTTACCAAGCTTCTGAATTTGGGCTTCAACTTGAGTCGCCAATTCACGTGTTGGACACATGATTAGCGCTTGCACGTGTTTCGAAGACGCGTCGATCGATTCAATCAGTGGAATACCGAACGCACCGGTTTTACCAGTTCCAGTAGCGGCAAGCCCCACGAAATCTTTTTCGCGCTTCATTAATAACGGAATAGCCTGAGTTTGAATTGAGGTTGGAGTTGTAAATTTTAATTCTGCTAAAGATTTTAAAACTTCTTTAGATAAATTCCAAGATTCGAAAATATTTTCAAGCGGAAGCTCTTCAGCCGTTTCCATTTCGTCATCTTCATTTTCCAAATTATCTAGATTATCCAAATTCTCTAAGTCTTCTGGATCTAATTCTGCGTGTGCTGCAGCTTTTGGTGCGCGGCCACTTATTTCCGTTGCCATGTGGTTGGCAGATTCAGAGATATCTGCAAATTCGTTGATTGATGACGCGTCAGACGCATCACAAGGTGTGATTTCTGTACTCATAACTATTCCTTTTTGTAGTGGAGGGCTTTGATTTTTTTCAATGTCTTTCAAAGCACTCGAGTTTTCATACTCGAGCCCAAATACATAAAGGCCGTGAGTACATTTTTACCGTTGAGCAGGATGTACTGTCATTTTGCTAAAAAGGCACGCACTAATTTTCACAGCTCCAAAATCTTTGATTTAAGACATGTAAAAAAGAAAAAAGCTTCTGATGAGAAGGCTTCAACAAACTTTATTCGATTTAGCGCAGCCGCTTAACCAGTCCCAACTGCAGCCATCGGCACCACCGCAACGCAGTGCCTTACGAAAAGTGAGCAGGTACCTTTTTGGTTAAAGGTTGCGGCGGTATTGACCGCCGGCTTCGTAGAGGGCTTCCGACATCTGGAACAGTGAGCAGTGCCGTGATGCTTTTAGCAGGGCCTCGAAGATATTTTCTCCGCCAAGCGCTGCTGCTTTTAGGTTTTTTAGTTCAACGAGAGCTTCTTTTTTGTGGGATTTTTGGTAATTTTCCACATTTGTGAGCTGCTCACTTTTCTCCGCGTGTGAGGCTCTGGCCATTTCGATTTTTTCTGGGACGTAGTTTGCGGCCAGGGTTTTTGGATTGATAAATGTATTCACTCCAATAATTGGTAAGTCGCCCGAGTGTTTTAAATGTTCGTAGGTCATGGACTCTTCTTGAATTTTTGAGCGCTGGTACTGAGTTTCCATAGCGCCTAAAACACCGCCGCGTTCATTGATGCGCTTAAACTCTTCGAGCACTGCTTCCTCAACAAGATCTGTCATCTCATCGATAAAGTAACTGCCTTGAGTCGGGTTTTCATTTTTGCTGACCCCAAATTCGCGGTTAATGATCATTTGAATGGCCATCGCCCGCCGCACCGATTCCTCGGTTGGCGTTGTAATCGCTTCGTCATAGGCATTTGTGTGTAGCGAATTGCAATTATCCTGCAGGGCTATCAGCGCTTGCAGCGTTGTGCGAATATCATTGAAATCAATTTCCTGTGCATGCAAAGACCTGCCCGAGGTTTGAATATGGTATTTTAATTTTTGTGACCTCTCATTGGCTTTATACAAATCTCGCATCGCAATTGCCCAGATTCGTCGAGCCACGCGTCCAAGCACCGAGTACTCAGGATCTAAACCATTACTAAAGAAAAAGGATAAATTAGCTGCGAAATCATCAATTTTTAAACCGCGAGATAAATAATACTCTACAAAAGTAAATCCATTGGACAAAGTAAAGGCCAACTGACTGATTGGATTCGCTCCAGCTTCAGCGATGTGATACCCCGAAATACTGACTGAGTAAAAATTCTTAATCTGATTTTCAGTGAAATACTGCTGAATATCGCCCATCATTTTTAATGCAAAATTGATCGAGAAAATACACGTGTTCTGGCCCTGATCCTCTTTAAGAATATCGGCCTGCACTGTGCCGCGCACTTGCTGCAACGTTTTCTTTTCGGTCTCAGCAAATTCAGCTGGGGTCAATTTTCGACCCATTTGTTTTTCGCGCAATTCAATTTGCTGATCAATGGCTGTGTTAAAATAAAAAGCTAAGATCATCGGTGCAGGACCGTTGATCGTCATGCTAACAGACGTATTTGGATCACACAGATCAAATCCAGCGTACAGTTTTTTCATATCTTCAAGAGTACAAATACTGACACCTGACTCACCCACTTTGCCGAAAATATCGGGACGTTGATTGGGGTCTTGTCCGTACAATGTCACAGAATCAAAAGCAGTTGACAACCGATGCGCTTTTTCGCCCTTACATAAATAATGAAAACGCGTGTTGGTGCGCTCGGGGGTCCCTTCCCCAGCAAACATGCGTTTGGGGTCTTCATCAGCTCGCTTGAGTTGAAATACTCCTGCTGTAAACGGAAATTCTCCAGGAATATTTTCTAATTTCAAAAATTTAAAGCGATCTCCCCAATCAGATAATTTTGGCAAAACAACTTTACGAATTTTAGTTCCACTTAAGGATTTAGTTACTAACGACTGTCGAATCTCTTTGTCTCGAACCTTGAATACCAATTCATCGGCTGCATAGGTCGATATCAACTGATCCCACGCACTTAAAGATTCAATTTCGCCTGCTTCGAACGCTTTTTTAAGTTCTATTTTTTTTTCTTCTAACTTACCCGAATCTATCAGGCCTTCATTTTTTAAAATATCTAAAGCACCCAGTTGCGATGCTTTTAATGCCAATTCGGCAGTCCTGGTTTTGTATTTTTTTACTTGAGCTGTAATCTCTGCTAGGTAATTTTGTCTTTCTGCAGGAATAATCACGTGTTCATCAGCAGATAACACTGTGGCTTTAAATTGCGGATCAATAGTCGGCAGCGCCCCTTTTTCTGCAAGCACATCCATCAAGGAGAAAAACAATTGATTCAAACCGCCATCATTAAACTGACTCGCCTGAGTTAAAAAGACCGGAACTTTGGTTTCGTCATTGAATATTTTTCGCGACCGCTTGTACTGTTTTGTCACATCCCGAAGGGCATCTTGGGCGCCCCTGCGGTCTGCTTTATTTACTGCGACAAAATCTGCAAAGTCGATCATGTCGATCTTTTCAAGTTGCGACTGGGCGCCAAAATCAGACGTCATCACGTACATCGATAAATCACTGACTTCTGTAATAGCCATATTGCCTTGGCCAATTCCAGATGTTTCAGCAATAATAAAATCAAAATCCAGTTGGCGCATAAAATTTAAAATATCAGGCAGTGTTGAAGCAATTTCTTTACCTGAACCACGCGAAGCCACTGAGCGCATATAGATATTAGCTCTGGATAAGGCGTTCATGCGAATACGATCACCTAATAGTGAACCACCCGTTTTTCTTTTTGACGGATCAACACACACGATTCCTAATTTTTTATCCGGATACGCATTTAAAAAACGCTGCGAAAGCTCATCAATTAATGAGGACTTTCCCGCTCCTCCGGTGCCAGTGATTCCTAATACTAAGGGCTTTTTATTTTTTGCAGCAAAGGAAAGTAATCCAAATGAATCCAAAGTTAATTCTTTTTGGCCATTTTCAATGGCAGTGAGGGCAATTCCAATTTGCACCGATGGGATTTTATCACCTGGGAAAACATTTTTTTTCTGCGCGTATTTCTTCTGCGCGTCTAATAAATTAAAATCACACCCTTCAACGATCATGCGGATCATGCCTTCTAAACCTAATTTGCGTCCGTCATCAGGATGAAAAATCTGAGCAATTCCGTATTTTTCTAACTCTTTCTTTTCCTCATGCACAATAACGCCGCCACCGCCGCCATAAATTTTTACATATCCGGCACCAGCTTCATCTAGCAAATCCTTTAAATATTTAAAGTATTCCATATGCCCGCCCTGGTACGACGAAATACACACTCCCTGGGCGCCTTCCTGTAAAACACTTTTTGCCACATCGTGCACGGATCTGTTGTGCCCCAAGTGGATAACCTCAGCGCCCATATCTTGAAGAATACGCCGCATGATATTGATGGAGGCATCATGACCATCGAACAAGGATGCTGCAGTGACAATGCGCACAGGATTTTTTAGGATTAATTTTTCTGATGTTACGGTTACAGCCACTGTTATTCGCCTTTAAATACAGGTTTACGTTTTTCAAGAAATGCAGCGGTACCCTCTTTGGTATCATCCGATGTAAACAAGTGCGCAAAAATTTCCGCTTCATTTGCTAACGCAGTTTCAGTTTCTAAGTCATAGGCCTCGTTAATAGATTTTTTAGCTTTTGCAACAGCTAGGGGTGAGCGCGATAAAATAAGATTTATTTTTTTCATCACTGCCATCATCAACTCTGCAGGTGGAACAACTTCATTTACTAAACCATAGCGCATAGCGGTCTCAGCCGAAATCATTTCTCCGGTCATGGTCAGTTCTCGAGCTCTGCGAATTCCGACGGCTCGGGCTAACTTGACTGTGCCACCAAAGCCAGGAATTAATCCAAGGCTCACTTCAGGCAAACCAAATTTAGCTTTTTCGCTAGCGATAATAAAATCACAAGCAAGCGCCAACTCACAACCACCACCCAGTGCAAATCCATTCACAGCAGCAAGGACGGGAATTTTTAAAAGACTCAGTTCATGAAAAATACTTTGGCCACGTTTTGCAAATTGCATGGCTTGATCTTCATTCATGCTTTTCATTTCTGCGATATCAGCGCCGGCAACAAATGCCTTTTCACCCGCCCCAGTAATAATCAGGGCCTTCACATGCTCAAATCCCATTTCAGAAATTTGTCGGAGGGCCTCGGCCATGTCACTGAGAGTTTGAATATTTAAAGCATTCAAAGCTTCTGGCCGCTGAATCGTCAAAGTCCAGACTCCGTTTTCTGAGCCCTCTAATTTTAACGTTTGATATGTCGAAGACATCTTTTATCCTTTTACTATTTTTTATTTTTGTGCGTAATTATAAAATCCACGGCCTGATTTTTTACCTAACCAACCGGCCTCGACATATTTAACCAATAGCGGACAGGGACGGTATTTAGAATCTCCTAGACCTTCATGCAACACATTCATAATAGCTAAACATGTATCCAATCCGATAAAATCAGCCAATGTTAATGGGCCCATGGGCTGATTCGTTCCCAACTTCATGGCTTGATCGATAGAATCCACAGAAGCTATACCCTCGTGCAGGGTATAGACGGCTTCGTTGATCATCGGCATCAAGATGCGGTTCACAATAAAACCTGGCATATCTTTAGCCGATTCTACAAAAACTTTTCCCAACTGCTCGGCTAAAACTTTTGTGGTCATGAACGTGTCGCTCGAGGTTTGTAAACCACGAATTCCTTCTACCAATTGCATCAGTGGCACAGGATTCATAAAATGCATACCAACAACCTGAGACGGTCGCTGAGTAACTCCTGCAATCAATGTGATTGAAATTGATGACGTGTTCGATGCCAAGATTGCGGTCTTCTTGACGATTTCATCCAGTTGGCGAAAAATACTTAATTTAAGCTCCACATTTTCTGTAGCTGCCTCGATGACAAAATCGCAATCTGCTAATTCAGAAATTTGGGTTGTGGTTTTAATTCCGTGTAAAATGGCTTTTTTCTGCTCTTCCGTCATGGTGTTTTTTTTGATCAAACGGTCACAGCTAATCGAAATGACCCTTAGACCTTCGTCCAAAGATGCAGGTCGCACATCGTAAAGCACAACAGAAAAACCAGCCTGGGCAGCGACTTGCGAAATGCCATTTCCCATCTGTCCTGCTCCGATAACTCCAATTTTCTTTATAGTCGATAAAATAGCCATAGTTCTAAAGTCCCTTCACTGGTGATTACTTCGATATTTATACCAAAGAACTGGCCTTGATTGCAGCGTTTTCCCCTCTGAAAATAATCCTAGTGCTATTCGTCATTTGCTCTTTTCTTCAAATCTACGCGTCGGCGGCAATACATTTGCCGGAATTAGGCTTGCCTGCAGCAGGAGCTATCTCGCTGACATCGCGGCAAGTGCCCTATTTTAAATCTGCGGACGGACTGTTTCCCTCGGGATCTGCATCTCTTGAGTACTTATTAAAAAATCGAACAGATCAAATCACGCGGCTGGAAACTGTGTACCGTCATGGGTTGAAAACGTACACGAAGGGCGACATTAGGCCCATTTTTCCAGTGCACATATCCCAGTCAGTATTAAATTCCAAATCGAAAAAGCGGTGGTCTGTTCTTGAAGCAAAAATTGATAGTGTTTTAGCTTTTGATACAAAAACTAAGCAGACTGCACAATTTCGTATCGACGAAATTAGTCCCGATCCTTATGACACCGGTTTTGTTTTAACACTGAACGATGTTTTCTTAAAAAAAAATCCAGCTGAAAATTCTGCTGTTATAACAACGATTCAACAAGGCCAGCGTTTTTCCGTCGTGAAATACATCGCGGGCTTTGCTGAAGTCAGTTACAAATCCTACCGCGGATACATTCGGGTCACTGAGCTGATAACAAAATTTGATTTTGCCAAGTATGCTTTTGCAAAAAATGAATGGCACAGGATTAAACGCCGCGACTTTGACGCCTTGATTACCACCGAAAATAAAAAATTACTGTTTAGCGAAATAACAGGTCTGGTGACTCCTGAAACCAGCGGCCTTATTGCTTCAAAAAATCAAAAAATTCCACTTTGGAGCCGCATCGAAATCTCCCAAGAAAAAAAATCTGCCTGGATACAAAGTAAAATCAAAGGCCACGGTACGGTATGGTGGACACCACAAACTGACGCGGCTGATGAGGTCTACACGATCGATGAGCTTTTAAAAAAAGATATTGCTTCGGTTTCATTTCATCCAACAAATCCGCTTAAAGGAATTGTATCGGCGCACGGAGCCTACATGACTGAGGACGGCTATCACTGGCGACCGCTGAAGCAATTCAAAAATTTTCATGGCCCAGTCCACTATTTTAATGACTTGATGATTTTTGTTGGCAATTACCGCAGCACAGATTTTGGAAAAACATTTGAAAATTATATTCAGATCGATAAGCTAGCATCTGCTATTGAAACACAATTAGGATTTCTGCCACGCCGTTTGCAAGTTAAGCGCATCACGACGCTTCCGAATTACACGATTAAGATCGAGCTGGAATCAGGCAACCGAAAAATTAACTTACAGAGTCCTCTGTTTGCTCAGAACTGGATAGTTACAAAAAGCTAATTCACTCGTTGCTGGTAGGATACCCAAAGGGGATTCATGG
>JAYUTU010000020.1:0-3499 GCA_043754975.1 Bdellovibrionales bacterium
TCAAGCTTTTCCCACTGATCTGAATTTGCATTTTCTAAACTCATTTCAACAGATGCCTTTTTTAAATCAGCCATACTTAACTCTGAGTAAATAATTTCTTCATCTAAATGTTTAGTCTGCTTCTTTGATATGGGCGGTACTAAATTTTGGCTATGTAAAGTTAACTCTGATTCATCTGCTGACCGCAAGCGATCAAAATCATCAACTTCGTCCTTAGCTGATTTCTCTGATGATTTGCCAAACAGCTTCCTACGTAAAATTAATAAACTTTCTTCAGCACTAAACTTTTGTTGCTGGTTCTTTGTAGTTAGCGACTGTAGTGTGTGAGGTTTTGTAGTTAGTTTCATTCCATGAAGACCACAGGAAGAAATCAGTTTGGATCGTTTATTGGTCTCCGAGTAAGTCAAAAATTTTAGGCTATTGAAGCAACAGTTGCTTATGGGAATAGCCCGATCCTGTCGAAATCATTAGCGATTTTGATGGGTCTTTGGAGTTACACCGCCTAAGTGTGGACAATAGGTAAACGTATGATATTGCTTGTGTATTATGTTGTACATGTGTTATACATTTATTCATCATGCATAAAGATAGATGTTTTGAGTTATTAGAAAGAAGCTTGAGCCCACTTCCCCAGGAATTAAACGAACTGGATTGGAAGGCATCCACTTGCAAAGCTGAGCGAATGACAAAACATCTTTCTGCATTCGCCAATTACTCAGGTGGCGGATACCTCGTTTTTGGCATCGAAGATGGTGGAATCGTCAAAGGTCTTACTCAACAAGAAGCCGAATTGTTTTCCAGTCAAATTGCTAATTGGGCACGAGATCTCACGACACCTGAGCTGCGCACTCAAATTTTCAGTTTCGAATTTAAGGGGAAAGCGCTTCTCGGAGTTTTCATAGAGGAAGCGTTCGATAAACCTGTGCACAAAAAGAACGGGAAACTCGAAGACAGTTTTTTACGAGCAGGCGGACAATCTCGCCAGATGACACGAGAAGAAATTAGACAGTCCATGATGTCCTCAAGACATCAAAGATTTGAGGAGATACCAGCTACGCTTCCAATTGGTCTTGGTGATGACTGGATGGAAAGATTCGACTTTTCCGAGTTTTTGAAACGAACCCGATTCGAATCAACCGAACATGAACGTCTTATAGAACATTTGTTTGCTCACAAGCTGGTAGCTCGCATAGATCAAAAATATGTTCCAACTAATTTAGCTGTGTTGACCTGTGCAAGAAATCTAGCGCAGTTTCCATCTTATGAAAGATATGCGGTCCGAATTACCGAATATGTAGATGCAACTAAGATGCAGGCGAAGCGGGATCAAACGATTCAGACGGGCATCAGCTTGAGTTTGGATCTCATTGTTAAACAAGCAGTTGAATCACTTCCTCATAGTGAAATTATTCAGAACGCAACGAAGATGAGGACGAGCGTGATTCCACCGATAGCTATTCGAGAGTTAGTAATCAACTCGATCATGCATCGTGATTTCACAAAGACTAACAGCTTCATTACTATCGAAATTTTCTCAGACCGAATTGAAATTACGAATCCAGGAGGATTACTGCCCGATATTTCGGTCGATCGACTTATCGACCATCCTTCTGTTTGCCGGAATGAAGTGTTATCTGACTTTCTACGAAAACTCGGTCTAGCAGAGGAGCGAGGAAGTGGCGTCGATAATGCCGTAGCTGCTATCGAACTTTGGGGGCTTCCTCCAGTAATTTTTGAAGATCAAAAAGACTATTTTAAAGCAACGATCTTAATGCCGCGAAAATTTAATGATATGTCCAAGGATGAGAGAATAACAGCTACCTACCAACATGCTTGCTTAAATAAATTAACGGGCAAAAAAACTACTAACCGCTCCCTCAGAGAGCGATTCAAATTCTATTCAGAGGAGACGACGAAAGTTGGTCGATTAATTAATGATGCGATAGAGGCTGAACGAATAAAATTAGCGAATCCAAATGCATCAAAACGAGACTTTCACTATTTGCCCTACTGGGCTTAAGTCATTTGTACACGCGTAGTGCTCTCGAGCATTTTGTACTTAAAAATCAGATACTTAAGATATACACGTTCTTTACACATCGACCTTTATAGGAACAACGTGCACCCCAGAATTTTTCGCTGTGATTTCTAATCTGGGGTATGGGCGATTTCATGAACAACAACGTATTGAATAAGTGGCTTCGGCAAAAACATAAGGTCCCAACCCAATGCGATAGTGTTGTCCGACTTACAATGTGCCCATTGGCCTTTCCGATGCATAACTATGAATTTGAATTCAGTCGATTCGAAGCCACATGTAAATGTTTCCGCCAACTCCATAATTTTCTCAGTGAAGAATCCAATGAATTCCTCGTGGATGACTGATTGTCGTTGTTCGTCTGTAAGACTTGAAGGCGTATTGATCTGAAAGCTTCCGTTCTCTTCGATTAGGCTTAAGCCATCACCTATACTTGTTACTCTTATTGGGGAGAATGAAATCAATCCGAATAGTTCTAGAAGTAGTAATCGCTGCGCTCTAGAAAAAACAGCACAAAGTTACTTTATAAAACTTCAGCGCCTGGAAGCGATGAACTTGATTTCCACAAAAAACCAAGCTCTAATTCTTCCTATGGCGCTATCTAAATCAATTCTTCGAATGATTTTCATTTTATCCTGGCTTCCCACGGCTTTTGCTGAGGTGGCAAACACTGACGCATCAGAAAGCACTGAAAGAGACCCAGCCTCACAGGGAGTTCAAATACGACCACGAGCTTCAGTCGAAAACGCAATTCCTCCAGCAGCACAGCCTCGTTTTAAGCGATGGCAGACATCTGTCTTGGGCGGCTTTCGAACGGTCCCTGCTGACGGAGTCCACGGTGATTGGGAACATCAGACTTTTGAATCTCCAGCTCTTCGGATTGGATTTGATTATGTCCATCAAGAAGTCAAAAATTGGGCGATCCCAATGGGTGGTCATTTTAGCTACTTGCGAAGCCGCGAAAAGATGTCGTCATCTCTAACGACCTCGTCATTCGCCACGGATGTTCTTTCTGCAGGCGCAACAATCGGTGCGAGATGGGAGCCAAGCTATCTTAAAAATTGGGCGCTCACTGCTGAGTTTGGACTGAGCTATCCTGTTTTCTCTAAAACCGAATTAGCATCAAAAGGTTTTAGCACCGAAGTGCAGCTGAGAAAAGGCGCACAACTTTTGAGTGGAGCCTATGCAAGCTATCAACCCTCTGCGCAATACCGAGTAATTGCTGGGCCATTGCAGATCGAATCCAAAACCCATATCATGGGAGGAATTCATTATGTCTATTAAGGGTTCGACCAGTGATCTCATAGCTTTGGCTTGCGTGATCTTTGCAGCTTGGTGTTCGCTTGCGACTTCAGCCGCTCGCACTGATTTTCGCTCTGGAAACTTTCGAATCAAATCGGACTGCGTGACTCCGTCTCGCGAAGCTGATGTTACATTGTCGAATCAGATGATTTCTGCTCC
>JAYUTU010000021.1:0-7876 GCA_043754975.1 Bdellovibrionales bacterium
AGGCGGCCCACTCCGGGATAAGCAAATAATGTTTCAGTAATCAATGCACCAGAAAAAATCGATGAAAAGCTAATTGCTATAATGGTAACTAACGGAATGAGAGCATTACGAAACCCGTGTTTCCATATAACAACCTGGTTTGTCATCCCTTTAGCGCGAGCCGTTCTGATAAAATCATTGCGCATGGCTTCTAACATGGATGAGCGAACAAACCGCGAAAAGCGCCCAATGGATTGTACAGATAATGAAACTACCGGCAAAATTAAATATTTTCCTTTATCTAAAAATTCTGCAAACCAGGATTCATAAGCCATTCCTGTAGTTTGATACCCTCCAGCTGGCAGCCAGCCAAGATTTACTGAAAAAATAATAATTAAAACAATTCCTAACCAAAAAGAAGGTAGGGAAATTCCGGCAAAATTAAATAAATTAATGGTGTAGTCTAATTTTGAATTCGGACGTAAAGCGCAAATAATTCCCAGTGGAATAGCTATTATTAACGAAAAAAACAAAGACGTTATCGAAAGAATAAATGTGGCATATAGTGAGGGCCCCATCATATCCGTAACCGGAATGCGGTACGTGCGAGAGTAGCCCAAATCACCACTCGAGATATCTGAGACCCAATTTAAATAGCGTTTGTACACGGGCTGATCTAATCCGTAAAAATCACGTAACCGAGTCACGTCTTCTTGGGTGATTTTCGGATTTGCCGAGATCATCATTTCAACGGGATCACCGGGCATTAAGGTCATCAGACCAAAACACACGTACGACAGTATAACGATCACGATCACTGTCTGTAAAAGTCTACGTAGAATAAATGTTGTCATGCAAATCCTAAATCTTAAGTGAGATCTTTATCTTGTAGATAAAATTTTATTCTTCAATCTATTCTGCTGTTTATTCTACGGTCCATTTTTCGACTTCGTTAGTTTCTGGAAACTGGTGACCAGTTAGCTTATAGCCCTTCATTTGTGCTGGGATAACGGCAACATCAGAGCGGTAGTACAATGGCAATACCGGAACATCTTCAGTGTACGCTTTTAAAACTTCATGCATGATGCTGACACGCTTTTCTGGTTTAAATTCTGTATCTAAAGATTCTAATAGCGAATCGACTTTGGTATTTTTCCAACCCATGTAGTTCTGACCAGACCAACCATTTTTCGCAGTCGGAATATTTTTACTAGAAAATGTTGATTTAGGCGAAGCTTCTGGTGATGAAACCCACGCAAACAGAGCCATTGAATCGAAACCCCGTTTTTTAGTTGTTTCACCAAAAAATACGCGCGCTGGCTCGTTCTTCGAATTCACTTCAATACCGACTTGTTTCCATTGGTTTTGTAAGTAAACCTGAACTAATTCGCGTGTTTTATTTCCGGCTGTTGTCATCAGTGTAAACGAGAGCTTTTTGCCATCTTTCGCACGGATGCCGTCAGCTCCCATTTTCCATCCAGCTTCGTCCAGTAAACGATCCGCTTCACGTTTAGAATATTTGTACGTCACAATTTTTGTAGCATCATCAGTGAACCAAGGATCTTTTGGTGTCACATTGTGAACAGCGGGCTGTTGTTTACCTTCGAATAGAGCATTGACTAGGTCTTCTTTGTTGATGGCGAAGTGCAGGGCTTTACGGACGCGAACGTCTTTTAAGGCTGGGTTATCCAGATTTAAATCGATGTGTTCGTACACAGCGCTTGGCTGAAATAAAACAGAGTAGCCAAGTTTTTCTTCTTTTACTTTTTTATCAAATGCTAAGGCTTGATCCAAAGCTAAACCAAGAACTGAAATTAAATCAATCGTTCCAGAACGTAAATTGGCCTCTAAAGTTCCAGTATTTGGAATCAGCTTTACAATAATTTTTTGAATCTTTGTGGCTTCGCCGTAGAATTTTGCATTCGGTGTAAATGTAACGTGGTCACCGAGTTGGATTTCTGAAAGAACATAGGGACCGTTGTAAAGACCAACGTTCGTCGGTTCTTTAGAGTAAGTCGAATTTTTTTCGTAGCCTTCTTTTTGGCTGCCAAATTTCTTAAACACGGGCTCTTCTAAGTGTTTTGGAAGTGGATAGAAGGTACCTAATTGATAAAAATCCCATTTTACTTTGTCATAAGTAAACGTGCATTTTTTAGGATTTTTGGGATCGATATCCATTTTTTGAATTTGCGTGTAAACTTCTTTTTCGCCCACGCCAACGTTTGGTGATGAAGCCACTTTGACTGCGAAAGCAAAGTCATCGCAAATCACGGGATTTCCGTCACCCCAGACAGCTGTGTCTAAAATTTCCCAGACTGCTGTGAGTGTTTTTTTACCGCCTTTGTCGACGATTTTAGCGCCGCCATTTTCCAAAGTGGGAATTGATTTGGCTAATTGCGGAACCCATTTGCCATCAGCATCAATCACGACCAAGGTACGATTCACCATGCGTTGCATGTAAGTTGTTGCCATCATGCTAGCGATAAGTGGATTGAAGTTTTCGAATTCTTGTGAAATTCCAACTTTCAATTCTTTATTTGTTAGCTTGGTGCCAGTAGCTGTGGCTGCTGTAGTAGCAGCTGGTGTGCCCGCATCTTTTTTGGTGCAGTTGGTGAACAGCACCATGACGAGCGATAGAACAACCGGTAGAACAAAACCTAGACGAACTAAATTTTTCATAACAACTCCTTATGTGTAGTTGAATTTGTTTTAAATTGTGAATTCATATCTGTATCCAAGTGGCACGATCGCAAGTGGGACGCGGTCCCCCGCAGTGCTGGCGTTGTGTTAACACAAATATCCATCTTAAATGCGCAGCGCGGATGGAATGTGCAACCCGTTGGTGGGTTAATCGGCGACGGAATTTCGCCAGTCAAAATTTTACTCATCTTTTTCTTCCCTTGGCCAATCGTGGGAATGGAAGACATAAGCGCCTGAGTGTACGGGTGTTGTGGTTTTTTAAAAAGCTCATCTCGGGAGGCAATTTCAACGATGCGTCCAAGGTACATAACGGCGATTCGATCACAAACATGTTCGATGACGGACAGATCGTGGGAAATAAAAACGTAAGTCAGTTTTAAGCGGGCCTGCAAATCTTTAAGTAAGTTTAAGATCTGAGCCTGAATCGACACATCCAAGGCACTGACGGGCTCGTCACAAATGATAAGTTTTGGGTTTAAAGCGATTGCACGGGCAATTGAAATCCGCTGGCGTTGACCGCCAGAAAATTCATGGGGATAACGGTTCACATGCGAAGCTTTTAAGCCCACCAACTCCAAAAGTTGTTTGACCCGCTGGCGGCGCTCGGTTTGGCTGAGCATATTGTGAATGTGAAATGGTTGCTCGATAATTTGACCAACCGTCATACGTGGATCCAAAGAAGCGTAAGGATCTTGAAAAATCATCTGCAAATCTTTGCGCTTTTGCCGTAAATTTTCGCCCTTGGAATGCAAAAAATCAGATCCATCAAATTGGATCGAGCCAGCAGTCGGCTCGTACAGGCGAATTAGAGCGCGGCCTAAAGTAGATTTTCCACAGCCTGATTCGCCAACTAGCCCTAGGGTTTCACCGCGGTAAACAGTTAAATCTACGTCATCAACGGCTTTCACTGAACCCACTTCGCGCAGAAAGAAACCTTTCCGAATCGGAAAGTGTTTTTTAAGTCCTTTAGTTTCTAAAATAATATCGTTCATCGTTATTTTAGCCTTTTCTTAAAGTGGATTAAAACACGCGACTTTGCGTGTGGGAGAGACGTTGACGAACGGGGGCTTCGTTGTCCAGCACTCTGATTTGACGCGCGAACAGCGATTTGAAAACGGGCAGCCAGCAGGTAACTCGTGCGGAGCAGGAACGCTGCCTTCGATTGTTTTTAAGCGGTCCATGCGGTGGCCCATTTGCGGACGAGATAAAATGAGAGCTGCCGTGTACGGATGCTTCGGTGACGTTAATACGTCTTGGGTCGGTCCTGTTTCGCACATCTGTCCCGCGTACATAACTAAGACCTTATCAGACACTTCCGAAATCACGCCGAGATCATGCGTGATAAATTGCACAGTCATCTTGAGCTTTTCTTGTAAATTTTGAAAGAGCTCTAGAATCTGGGCCTGGATTGTGACATCCAAGGCGGTAGTTGGCTCGTCGGCGATTAAAAATTGAGGATTACACGATAGAGCCATCGCAATCATGGCTCGCTGGCGCATGCCGCCGGACAGCTGGTGTGAGTAGTTATCATAGCGCTCGCTGGCCGATGGAATTCCGACCAGTTGAAGCATTTCGATCGCGCGATCGCGAGCGTCTTTTTTAGAATATTTTAAATGCTTTTCTATCTGCTCGTTCATCTGATAGCCAATAGTTAAAACCGGGTTCAGTGCCGTCATGGGCTCTTGAAAAATCATGGCCATTTGCCCGCCGCGAACGGTTTCAACTTCGGTGGGATTTAATTTAAACAGATCTTTTCCGTTCAAGAGAGCTTCACCACGAGTTACTTTTCCCGGGCGATCGATGAGGCGCATGAGTGAAAATGAAGTGACTGATTTTCCACAGCCAGATTCGCCTACAATACCTAGGGTTTGACCCTGGTCGATAGAATACGAAATGCGATTCACGGCACGGAATGGCCCAGACTTTAAAAAGAATGTAGTTTCTAAATCGTTAACTTGAACAACTGGATTCAATTATAACCCCTTAAAATGAGCTTACGACTGTGCGGCAAAAAAGAAACAACGCCTGGCAGATAGCTAACAGCGTCAGGCCTATTTTGCAACAGTATTTTCAGTGCTCATTTTCCTTAAGATCAGAGTGAAGGCCTTCGTGATGGCAGCCGAAAAACTGTCCGAAAGTTTTTCCATAAATGTTGGCTTTTGTTCGAAGGATATTTTAACCACTTGGTGATCGCGAGAGAGGGCTAGCAGATACTCATCGCTTGTTTTGATTTCGTCGATAAGTCCTAGGCCCTTAGCGTTTTCTCCATACCAGAATTCGCCAGTTGCCACTTTTGCCAAATCGAGCTGTGGGCGAAACCGTGAAACAAAGGATTTGAACAGCTGGTGAGTTAACTCAAGCTGCTCTTTGAACTTGAGTTCGCCCTTTTCGGTTATTTCTCCGAATAGGCTCACAGTGCGTTTATAATCGCCAGCAGTATATTCTTTATAATCGACATCGTGTTTTTTGAGCAATCGGTGAAAGTTTGGCACCTGAGCCACGACCCCGATAGAGCCAATTAATGCAAACGGTGCGGCTAAAATTTTGGATCCCACACAGGCCATCAAATACCCGCCGCTGGCAGCCACTTGATCCACACAAATAGTTAAAGGGATTTTTGCATCTCGTAAGCGAATTAGCTGGGCGGCTGCGTAACCGTAGCTGTGCACTAAGCCTCCGGGACTTTCCACTTTGACGACCACTTCATCGTCTGGCGTGGCAACACCTAAGATAGTGTTTACTTCTTCTTTTAAATTTTCTGAGTCAGAGGCTTTGATATCACCGTTTAGAAATTCGATAACAAAAATACGTCCGAGCGGTTTCTTTTCGGGTTCATTCTCTTTATCTTTGTCTTTTTTTTTGGCTTCTTTTTTTAAACGTTTATGTTCTTTTTTAATTTCAGCAGACGTTAAGAAAGCTTCTTTTAATGACTGGGTTTGGTCTTCGAACCGCTCGTGCAAGAGTTCAATTTCAAAAAGATTTTTACTTTTATTTTTTAGCGCAAGACTTGCGATTGTAATTAAGACCGCAATGATGGCTAGAACGATAATAAAAGTCTGCGCGAAGAATATTCCGATTGTTTCAATGATTTCCATAAGTGAGCAGAACGTTAACTGATCTGTTGACCAAGGTAAAGACAAAGGTCGAGAAAAATGAAATTGGAATGTCTAAAAAATAGAATCCCAATTAAAGTAGAAGAGTGAAAAATTGTGGGCGCCAGTTGCTATTTGTTTGTCTTATTTTGCTGGCAGGCAACTTGCCATTGCTGCCGCTGTCTGCAGCCGAAGTTGATCAGCAACTCTTGCAGTCGTTAACATCTGATGCAGGGCATGATCAAGCTCGTCGACGTCAGTTCAAACCCGACCGCGATGCTAAAAAAATATACGATAACGAACGCGAAAAAGAATTAGCCCTGTTTCTTGAACAACAGGAAAAATGGGAGCTTGTTCGCGAACGGGGACTCACCGAGTACCGCAACCGTAAACAAGACAAAGCGCCAGCTGATGATGGGCCTGAATTCAAAGCTGACTTACAGGAAAAAATAAAAGACCAAAAAAAAATGGAAGTGGCACGGCGAACAGTCGTGCAAACGCGGCAAAAGGTCAATTTGCAGGCAAGCCCCACTGCAGTTGGCGACGAACTGGAAGAGCTTAATCTAAATCAAAAACGACCGCGATTTGATACGCGTAAGCGCAGAAAAAACAAGTGGGTAAAAGGATCTTCCGGGGGCTCTGCCAGTGGCAGTGGCTCGTCTGGAGGCGGAGGATTTGCACCACCGCCAGCAGCGTTCGATGATTTCCCGAACCAGCCTGACTTTATGCCTGCTCCTGCAATGGATGGATTTGAAGAAATTCCGCCACCACCGCCGCCAGTGAATTTTGATGGTTCGCAGGGCTTCGGTGGAGGTATTGATTCGGGCTTTGGTGATTTACCACCGCCACCACCACCGCTGTTGGATGATGATTTCTAGTGAAGAATTTCTAGCAAAGGGTTTTTAGCATAGCTGCTGTTTTTTAAGTTTTTAAAATTAATTCTTCTGTGGTCAGTCCAGTAAGCTGGTTAATGCGACGAAAAGCAAAATACATAATGCCGCCCAAAAAAATAACTGACGGAACCAGGATCACGCCTAACGAGTAAAGCGTCATTTGCCCGAGTTGCTCATTCAAAAGTTGCTGCTTTTCTGGTCCGGTCAGCGCTTCATCTAAAGGCGTAAAAATTCGTAATGACAACACAAAGTTCAGGACCGAACTCATCAGAAAAGAAACGGAAAGCAGTTGAGTTGTAAATTTCATTAATTTTTGAAACTGCATTTTTTTATCTTCAGTTTCTAATTTAGATTCGATTTTGGCGATATCAAAAGTAGCCGGGTTCATAAATAATGTTTTGAAAAATGGCTTCGCAGTCCAACTGGAAATAAAAACAAAAATTCCGATCAGGAGCGGAAATGCAGCTTCTTTTAATGCAAACCATATTCCCCCAAGCGCCAGCAGCGTCAGGGTCCCAGAGACCAGAACATTTAATAAACCAAGGATCGCGATATAGTTTATTTTTTTGGATTCAAAGAGGGATTTGACCGAGAAATAAACCGGAAAAGCTAAAGCTAGGATCACAGCATACTTCGGTTCTAAACCAAATTTATGACCCTTGTTTAGAATCAGAACAGGAATCAAGATGTTAAATAAAATATTACTAAAACTGTCGTTTTTCTGCATCCGCGTATTCTAGTGTGAACTCGCGGAGTTTGCCAATTGCAAAATAGAGTTTGGCAGCGACACTTCGATTAGGTACTGTTTGCCAATCGCAAATGAACTCTCCACTGAGAAGGAAACAGAATGAAAAAAATGACTTTTGTCACAGCTGTGACTGTACTTTTGGCTCTTTGTTTTACAACTGGTTTTACGTGCTCTAAAAATGCACCTCAACAAGCAGCGGCTCCGCCGGAGACTGTAACAGCTCCAGTTTCCGCTGAATCTTCGGCTCAACCCGCGACAGAAACTAAGTAGTAAGCCATAATGTATTTACTCTAGATGTTTCATTCGACGTCTAGAGTTTTCGCTCGACTTGCTTGCCTCGGATTACCGTGCTCCAATAAAAGACAAAGGTGAACGTCATCTTTAAGTCTCATCAAGGAGTACATCTGTGGAATCTATGCTTGGCACCTGTTACGGTTTTTTATTAAATTCACTGCCGCTCTGGC
>JAYUTU010000022.1:0-3480 GCA_043754975.1 Bdellovibrionales bacterium
AACCCGGTAAGAAGGATCTAATCTCTCCAGTTGGTAGTAATCAGCAACTTTTTTTCCAAAACATGCAAAAAACTTTTCAAAAACATCCGGCATCCAATACCAGCTTGGCCCCATATCAAAAGTAAAACCGGCTGCTTTTAATTGCCTGGCCCTGCCCCCAGGTGTAGCCTGCTTTTCCAACACAGTTACATCCCAGCCTGCTTTAGCCATAAATGCGGCTGCAGAAAGAGCTGCAAATCCACTTCCTATTATTACTGTTTTTTTCAAGAATCAATTCGACGGACAAAACAGGTGGTCGAAATTGTGCTCTGACCCTAATTTATGCTGCAACGAGCAAGAAGTGATTTGACAAGAGTGAATTAATTACTGTGCATTAACACAGTATTTATCACTTTACAAAATAACATATTTGTTATAAAATAATCATGGATTATCAAATTTCATACTACAACGAAGCCTTGCAGGAAGAGATTTTCGAGTTGCCTAAAACACTGGTGACGAGGTATGTGATGCTGACGCAGCGCATGATCGCCATCGGGCCAAACTTAGGTGAGCCGCATACCAAGGCTTTTGGAAATAGTATGTTTGAGTTGCGGTTGAAGGGCGCTGAAGGTATTGCCCGCATTTTTTACTGCACGTTAGTCGGTAAGCGCATTGTGATGCTCCATAGTTTTGTCAAAAAATCTGAGCGCACCCCACTGCGCGAAAGAGAAACAGCAGAAGCCAGATTGAAAGAGGTGAAACGTGTTAACACATGAACAATTAGTCGATAAGATATTGCAACGCCCAGGTGTCAAAGCCGAGCTTGAGCGCCTTGAGCAAGAAGAAGGGACATTGCTGGATGCGCTCTTGAAAGCGCGCCAAGCAGCGGGCTTAACCCAAGCAGAAGTTGCTGAACGCATGGGCACTCAAGCGCCAGCGGTCGCACGGCTAGAGCGCTCATTGGCTACAGGCAAGCATTCACCGTCTATTGCGACGGTGCGGAAGTATGTCAAAGCCTGTGGGAAAAACTTGATTTTGAGCGTAGCTTGAGTATGAAACCCGAATACGATCTTTCAAAAATGAACTCTCGTAAAAACCCGTATTCAAAAGAAATTAAATACACAGACGAACCGATTGGCGAGATGAGAATAATTCCAGACTTTTTGCCGTCGCCTGCGGAATTAACTGCAAAGCCAAAGCGCGATATATTTGCAGAAATTGTCGAAGGCTTTGATTGGTTGGAAAAGCAGCGTGAAGGTAAAAAGTAACCTCTCATCCGCTTGGTCGCGCTATTTCCAGACATGGTGCAGCGGCTGGAATCGGTTTGAGTCACTATATTTTTAATAGCACCTAAGGCAATAAATACGCCGGCTATAGCCATATTTCACCCCTATTTCAAGCAAATCCCCCGCTCCCAGCCCCTTCAGCGCCTTCGCCCCAGCACGCTGAAGCAAATAAATCAGGGTCACTGAAATTCGTCATTATTATCAATTCAGGAAAGCGCTCAATTCGGCGGACAAAACTAGTGATCGAAATTGTTCTCTGACCATGGGTTTATGGTTTGAATTTACCTAATTTGGATGAATATCAAGATTCTTCGGCAAGGGTAATATTATTCCAGGATATCCAGCCGTCAATAAGTGTTCTTCTGCGCGTCTACGGGCTAAAGAATGTGCAAATGAAAAATAAGGCGCTAGGATATTTTCAGGTACATCTTTCCAATCGATACCACTAGAATTCAATACTTTAAAAGTTGTATTTATCATACTGTCATAAGTACAAAATTTAATTTTTTCTTGGTTATTTAAAAGTTCTACCCCATATTTGACTCTAATTAAAAAAGTAGTGTTTTTTTGATCTTTAGGAACACCAAACTCAAAAGTTGTATTGGTAATATGCCCAATTTTTGTCACGCCTTTTTCAAAATTATTTATAACCGATTCCAGCACTTCAAGTTTTTCAAAATTTAATGAACTTTTATCTAAAATTGCAGTAAGAAATGGTAATGAATTTATATTTTTTTTAATTGTAGGCATAAGTTTGACCCCATTTTTCTGTATTGGTACTCAATAATGTAGCTTGTTCATTATCAAATTCACTAATAATTATTCCTGATTCCGTAGAATTTATTGGAAGTTCCATTTTGTACAGCACATTTTCGTGTAATTCTTGAATAGAAATTTCGAAAGGCGTTTCAGTTTCAAACATTTTCTTGTAGTTAACTGGTATATCATGCTTATATATCCATTTATTTTCAACAAAGGAAAGAATAATATTTTCGCAAAGAAATTTTGATTTTTCATCGACAATTGATAAAATTTCACCTATGTCAGTGCTTGGATTTTTATTGTTAAAATATAATGTTCGAATAGTTAAATCTATTACACGTGAAACTAATTTATTAGATTTTTCAAATCTAGCAACTGTCTGTTCATTTTTTTCAATCAATAAACCGAAATCAGCTTGAGTTAGTTTTAGACCACGCCTTAAAAAGCGTAGCTGGTATCCATTTAATCTTTTTGGGATTTGAATTAGTATTCTACGAATACATTCCTCCAAACCGTCTTCATCACAGTAAGTAGTTAATTCGCCATATATCGAATTCTCTTGCAAATACCCACTCTCCAAATAAAGATTTGGGATGGCAAAGTGTGTGTATGGGATCAATTTCATAGTGGTAAAAAATTAAACATTAATAACAGTAATTACAAGAACTTTTTTTGAAGGGATTAAGCAAGCGGCTACCGCAATTTTCTCTGAATCAACGATCGCATCTATGCGAAATTTATACTCAACATCACCTGTTCTGTTTGTCATTGTGGGTCGCTCGGTAAAACGTCCTTTCATTAAACATTCTTTAATTTGAGCTTTATCAAAACCTCTCTCAGCAGCACGGGCTTCTGAATGCGTTGTCCAAGCAAGCTTCTGTGCCGCAATTAGCATCTTTACTTCAGCAAGAACTTCAGCATCAGTAAGTTGTTTATACGTCATTCGATTTATTGAGTATATGCCAAATCTATCATTTTGATAGATTTTATAAAAAATCCTAATTTTTGCATGGTATTAGGTATACAACCTACAAAGCCTCCCCCAACCTCCCCACCCCCTCAACAATCCTCTCCACATCCACAGTAGCAAAGCTCAACCTAAGCGTAGACACATCCGCATCATGCGCATAAAACGGCGCGCCTGGGACGAAGGCTACTAACTTATCTATGGCGCGTTTGGCGAAATCTGTAGCGTTGGACGATTTACCGCCCTCGCCTGTCAGCTTCGCCCAAAAGAACATGCCGCCTTGCGGCTCGTTGAAGGTGATGGCGCTGCCTAGTTCGCGGCGCAGGCTCTCGGCCATGACGCGGGCGCGCTCGGCGTAGGTGGTGCGGACTGCTGCCAGGGCTGTGTCCAGGCGGTTCAGGGTCAAATAATGGGCGGCGGTGGCTTGGGTTAGGTTGCTGGTGTGGGCGTCGCTGAACTGTTTGCACATGGTGGCGTTGGCCA
>JAYUTU010000023.1:0-7833 GCA_043754975.1 Bdellovibrionales bacterium
TGACCCGGCCCCGAGTGGAGACCGGAAATAAAAATCCCTCTTGAGCATCAACTCCACGCAGAAGTGCGGTTTTAATTTGTTGAGTCGTTGCATCTGGATGCGCACTCCATAAAAGTGCTGCCGCTCCAGCAGTAAGTGGAGCGGCCATACTTGTGCCGCTCATCATCTGTATTCGATTGCCCGGGATAGTGGATTGTATATCAACTCCAGGCGCTACGACCTGCACTTTACGAAATCCAAAGTTTGAAAAGTAAATTAAAAAATTATCAACAGTCGAAGCGGCAACATTAATTTGGTTCAATAAGTTAAATGCAGATGGGTAGTTAGGTCGTTCATCCACATTGATCCCATCGTTGCCAGCAGCAGTAATAATTAGAACTCCCTGAGCTGACAAAGCCTCCAGCGCCAATGCCAAATTTTGCATGCACGGGGCACCACCCCAACTTAAATTTAAAATCTTTGCGCCCCGCTTGACTGCGTAGTTCATTGCATTGATAGCATCGCCGATATTGCCAGCACCATCGTTATCAATAAACTGAGCGGGCAAAATTTTTACCCTGGGTGCAACGCCCTGAATAGGGCCCTGCGTGCTGTCTGCGGCAATAATTCCAGCGACGTGTGAGCCATGAGTGTTTTCTAAGGGGTCATTTATTTGCTTGTTGAACTGCGCTCCAAGATAATCATCAACGACGCCATTTGCATCATCATCAATTCGGTTTCCCGGAATTTCTGCAGAGTTCATCAAAATATTTGGTCGTAATTGAGCATGATCCACATCAACCATTCCGTCGACGATGGCAACAGTTATGCCTTGGCCGAGTATTTGTTCATCCCAAAGCGCAGTCGCTTGAATCATCTGCGGGCCCCAGTTCATCGGAGCGACTGATGTTGACTGCTGTTCAGATGTACGATCAAAATTCTGCGTACGTACAACCTGATCGGCATCGACATGTTTGATAAGATGAAGATTTTCTTTTATAAATGTAGAACGAAAGTGATCCATGTCTTTGCCGTGCTCGACGCTAAAACTGCCATCTTCCCATGCGACGACAAATCTATTTTCAGCAACTTCGCCAACACATTCCTTTGAAACCGTTGAAACGGATTCAATAGTTTTTTTATCACTGCAGGCTGTATTTAAAAATAACACGATCGTGTATATCGCTAAGACTTTGACAACATCCATGTTGACTCCATCACAAGATCTTCTTGATCCTAGGTATTAAGACCTTTTGAGAGCTCATGATGGTTAACTTTTCGGTAGAATTTGTCTTATTTTGAGTCGAGATTAGGTCGTGTGATCAAGGCCTAGGTCTATAAATATCTTACTAGACCTTAACTACAAATTCTTTGAGAAAGGCACAAAATTTTTGCTCAACTTTTTTTGCAGTCTCAGTGACTTCAGAGTGAGTTAGTTTATTTTGTGAAATGCCGGCAGCCAAGTTAGTGATACAAGAAATTGCCGCCACCCGCACACCAAGATGATTTGCTGCGATGACTTCTGGCACTGTCGACATTCCAACAGCCTTCCCGCCGAATTCTTTAAACATTCTGATCTCTGACGGTGTTTCATAAGTCGGCCCAGTGACACCGACATAAATTCCTTTATGAAAAAAAGTTTGCTGACCACGCAGAATTCTTTCGGCAATTGTAATAAGCTCTTTGTCGTAAGCTTCAGTCATATCAGGAAATCGGGGGCCAAGTTCTTTGATGTTGGGCCCCATCAGTGGATTGGTGCCCATTAAATTAATATGATCTTCAATGATCATAAAATCGCCGGGCTTCATGCCATCTCCGTACCCTCCTGCAGAATTAGTGACAACAAGAATTTCAATTCCCAAAAGTGCCATCGTGCGTGCAGGAAACACGACAGTTTCCATTGAATGTCCTTCGTAATAATGAAGGCGGCCTTGCAAAACAACAATATCAGCGCCATCTACTTTACCAAAAATGAGATTGCCAGAATGTCCATCAACAGTTGGTGGAATGAAATGTGGGATTTCGTGAAACGGAAGTGTCGACTCTACATTCATATGTTGCACAAAATGACCCAAGCCGGATCCCAAAATTATTCCAATTTTAGGTTTAATTTTAGTTTTAGTTTTTATAAAGTTAACAGCTTCAGTTAATTTTTGAATGACCATAACTATCCTTGCAGTGGTTTTCTTTATTGCAATACGTCTTTAATCAGAACGTGTGGATCCGGCTTTTGCAACGAAATTAGATAGCTGGCTGATAACATTTCTTTGGCGGCTTCAAACAATAGGGGCTCATCACCATGAAGCGTGTACACCACGTCGCCAGGCTTTACCGAATCACCAATCTGTTTATGAAACTCTAACCCCGCAGTTAAATTAAGCGTATCGCTAGAGACCCGGCGGCCAGCACGCAAAATAATTCCGGCTAACCCCATTTTTTCAACATCAAACGCACTTAGAAAGCCTGCTGCTGTTGCTTTTATTTCCAAACGCTCTTTTGCTGCAGGCAGAGCAGATAAATTACCCCCCTGCGCAACACACATCAGTTCAAATTTTTTCAAGGCTTTTCCAGACACTAAAACCTCAGTCGCTAAATTATACGCGCTAGAAAAAGAATCTGTTTTGCCAGCTAAAAAAATCATGTGTGCCGAAAGTTGCAAGGAAAGTTCACGAGTATCTTCATACAAATCATTCCCACTCGCGGAAATAAATTTCTGATTTTTCATAATTTCAAGACATTCAAAAATTTCCAATGAGTTTCCCGAAAAGCGACCTAATGGCTGATCCATCGATGTTATTAACGCAGAAACCTTTTTACCATAGCTGCGCCCAATATCCATCAGGGCTAAAGCTAACTCTTTTGCTTGCGGAATTGTTTTCATAAAAGCGCCCGTACCGAACTTTACATCCAACACAAGGCCATCAATTCCTTCAGCAATTTTCTTGGACATGATGCTGGCACAAATCAAAGGAAGACTTTCGATCGTAGCTGTCACATCTCGTAAGGCATATATTTTTTTATCTGCGGGACAGATATCAACCGTCTGACCGATGAAGCACGTGCCAACAGTTTTCGTTAGCTCAATAAACTTTTGTAAACTCAGCTGAGTGTTAAAACCAGGAATGCTTTCAAGTTTGTCTAAGGTTCCACCGGTGTGCCCAAGCCCACGCCCTGATATCATCGGTACGTAAATTCCAGCAGCAGCTACGATCGGGCCCAGAATTAGGCTGGTTTTGTCGCCGACTCCGCCAGTAGAATGCTTGTCCACTTTAAAACCTGATAAACTTTTTGTATCTACCGTAATTCCTGAATGAAGCATTGTTCGCGTCAGCGCCACGGACTCAGCACTCGACATCCCATTAAAGTAAATGGCCATCAGCAAAGCTGACATTTGATAATCTGGGATCTCACTACGCGTATATCCTAAAATAAAAAATTCAATTTCCTCAGCCGTGAGCTCAAGTTTGTTTCTTTTATTTTTTATGATTTCACGAGCCAGCATTTAATATCCAGCTTTCATTTTCTGTCCAGAAACCAAAGCAACTCCGGAGCTTGTACCTAATCGAGTCGCACCGGCTTCAATAAGGGCCAACGCAGTTGCAAAATCTTTAATTCCACCACTGGCTTTGACCATGGCCTTTGCGCCGACACTTTTTTTCATCAACGCAACATCTGCAATTGTAGCGCCGCCACCACTAAAGCCCGTGCAGGTTTTTACAAAATGAGCGCCGGCGTGCACCGAAATTTCACAGGCTTTAATTTTCTCTTCGTCAGTTAAAAGAGAAGTTTCTAAAATAACTTTTACAGTTTTTCCAGCAGCTACTCGAACGAGCTCGGCAATTTCTTTTTCGACAAAGGTGTAATCCTTTGCTTTTAATGCACCAATGTTTAAAACCATATCAATTTCATTAGCACCCAAGGTAAACACCCGAGAGGCTTCGTAGGACTTTACCGAAGTTTCACAAGCTCCTAGTGGAAAGCCAACGACACAAGCCATATTAATTTTGGTGTTTCGTAGCATCTCTACACACGTTGCTAAGTGGTATGAATTTACACAAACTGCAAAAAAGTGATTTTCTAAAGCCTCTTCGCACAAAACGCGGATTTGCTGTCGGGTCGCATCTGGTTTTAGAAGAGTATGATCAATATAGGAAGCTAGCTGTTTGGAATCGGAATCTGCAGAAAATTTTGTCATTGGAAAAAGCTAAAGCTTTTTTAAATGAGTAGCAACAGTTCAGTTTTTGTTTACGAAAATAAGCTTTAGCCCGTTTTCTTTCCAGGTAGCGGGCTCATATTTGTCGACGGCTCATCTTTACCTAAAAATGTTTTGGCATCGGCAGATGTCACAAGACCTTTCTTGACCAAATCTTCAACGGATTTTTCAAAAAGGACCATGCCTTGTGAAGCGCTGGTTTGAATTATTGAAGGGATCTGATGAATTTTTGCCTCACGAATAAGATTCGCAATAGCTTTGGTGCCCTTCATAATTTCAAAGGCAGCAACTCGGCCCTGTCCGTCTGCACGCGAAAAAAGATTTTGCGCAACGACACCGCGTAAAGATTCGGCCAACATAGTACGAATCTGACCTTGTTGGCCTGACGGAAATACGTCGATGATACGATCAATGGTTTTCGCAGCGGAACTTGTGTGAAGAGTTGCAAAAACCAAGTGTCCAGTTTCTGCCGCAGTTAATGCCAAGGAAATAGTTTCTAAATCGCGAAGCTCACCGACCAAAATAATGTCTGGATCTTCACGCAGTGCTGCTTTCAGCGCATTAGCGTACGTTTTCGTATGTGTTCCAACTTCGCGCTGGTTGACAAGGCATTTCAAATTAGGATGAACGAATTCAATTGGATCTTCGACGGTTAGAATATGCCCCTCACGACTGGCATTGATGTGTTGAATCATTGCAGCCAATGTGGTGGATTTTCCAGAGCCCGTCGGACCCGTAACCAAAATAAGGCCTCGGTCACAATCAACTAAATCAATAATGGTCGAGGGTAAATTAAGTTCAGCAGCAGTTTTAATTTTCTCAGGAATTGTTCTAAAAACGGCACCCAGGCCTCGGCGCTGCATAAATACATTACAGCGAAATCGGCCCAAACCTTCGACGACGTAAGCAAAATCAAGCTCCCACTTCTCAATGAAAGACTTTTTTTGTTTCTCAGTTAAAATTTCAAAAATTAAACCTTGGATATCTTGATTAGAAAGTTCACGATAATTTAAAGGTTGCATATCGCCATGCAAACGCAAATAGGGCGGAGCGCCACTGGTTAAGTGAAGATCAGAGGCTTTTTGTTCAACCATTAAACGAAATAGATCATCAATTGTAGCCATTGTGTTCTCCAAAAATTGCTTATCAATCTATTCTTCGGTATGACTGAAGCTATTTTCAACAGGTCCAATGGCTAATTGTATCATTTCGACCTGGAAAGGCATTTATGGCAGCAGAAATTCTAATTAATGTTCGATCCCACGAAACTCGTGTTGCCTATGTTGAAGCTGGCGTCTTGATGGATTTAAAAATCGAAAGAAAAACTTCACCGACTTTAGTCGGTACCATCCATCGCGGGATTATTACACGCGTGCTACCAGGAATGCAGGCGGCGTTTGTCGATATCGGATTAGATAAAGCCGCGTTTCTTTATGTTGGAGACATTCTCACTGAAGAGGGAAAAGAATTTTTCGAACATGACGAAACTGAAACCGAATCAAACGACCACGCCGAGGACGGACGCACTTCACGAGAAATCAAAACGCCGATTCAAGATTTAATTAAAGAGGGCGACCATCTTATGGTCCAAGTTGCCAAAGATCCCTTGGGAACAAAGGGCGCACGTATCACGACGCACATATCGTTGCCAGGCCGCGGAATCGTGTACATGCCGTACATCAAGCACACTGGAATTTCTCGAAAAATCGAAGACGAAAACGAAAAAGAACGCCTTAAAAAAATTATTCAGAAAATTAATCCCTCGGGCGGAGTCATTGTGCGAACTGCTTCCGAAGGCGCGACGGAAGAATCACTGCGAGCGGACATCGAATATTTAGATCGCCTGGGAAAAGAGATTCAAAAAAATTATGAAAAGAAAAAAACTGCGGGCAGTGTTCACGCCGAACTAGATGTCGAACTGCGCGCCCTGCGTGATTTGATGAGTGAGCAAGTTGCAACGGTGTGGGTCGACGATATTGAAGTTTATAAAAAAGTTTCGAAATTCGTAACCCAGTTAATGCCGAAGTACCGTCAAAACATAATTCTTTACGAAGAAAGAAAGCCGCTGTTTGATTTGTATGACATCGATTTAGAAATTTCTCGCGCGATGGAGCGCAAAGTGTGGCTAAAGTCTGGCGGCTACATTGTTGTTGATGAAGCCGAAGCCCTAGTCGTTATCGATGTTAATACGGGACGCTTCGTTGGCAAAAAAGACTTAGAAGACACCATCCTAAAAACTAATCTAGAGGCAGTTAAAGAAATCGCGCATCAGTTGCGCGTTCGAAACGCCGGCGGCATTATTATTATCGATTTTATTGATATGGAAAAACAAGTTCACCGTGATCAGGTCCTATCCGCGCTAGCTGAAGAACTTAAAAAAGACCGCAGCCGTACCAATGTGACCTCAATGTCAGAGCTGGGCTTAGTAGAAATGACCCGAAAACGAATTCGTCCAAGCCTGGTTAAAACCCTGTGCGAGCCTTGCAGTTACTGCGATGGCAAGGGCTACATTAAGCGCAAAAATACTATTGCTAACGAGATTTTTCGCGAGCTTGAGCGTGAAATTCGCATGGAAGACAAATCAAAGAAAAAAGGAATCATCATTCATTGCCATGCAAAGATAGTCGACTGGGTCTATGAAGTAGAGTCTGAAACTTTAGAAGCATTGGAAAAAAGACTGGATCGATCGATTGCCTTTAAAATAGAGCCTAATTATCACACCGAACAGTATGAGATCTTTCAGGATAACTAAATACCTGAAATCACTAATGGTTTTGTGAAAAACAAGGAAGACGTCTAGGTTTTGACAGAGTCTTTTCAAAACTCTTGAAAACAAATCAGGCTGTGAAACACTAATTCGTTCGAAAACCATTAAATCGCATTGACAACTCTGCTTAAGAAATGGCAAAAAAACAAATCTTGTTAAGAGTTAATTACGAGTGAAAATTTAAGGCGGAGGAAAAATGTACGCTATTATTAAGACCGGCGGTAAGCAATATAAAGTTCAAGCTGGCGATGTATTACAGATTGAAAAAGTTGAGCATGACCTAGGATCAGAATTCAAAATCACTGAAGTTCTAATGGTTGGCGGAGATAAAGCCCACGTAGGCGCCCCCCTTGTTAAAAACGCATCAGTTACTGTTGTTGTAACCAAGCAAGCGAAAACTCGTAAAGTTTTGGTATTCAAAAAGAAACGCCGCCAAGGCTACAGAAAATTTGCAACTCACAAACAAAATTTCACAGAAATTTTCATCAAGTCAATCACGTCACCGGATGGCCAAACATCTAAGACAGATGCAACACCATTAGTTAAAGATATGGCTTCATTACGTGAGGAGCGCATTTTATTAAAAGTCTCTGACAGCAGAGCCCGCGCTGAGGCAGCTGTTGGTCAATCAACTCCAGTTGAAAAACCAGCAAAAAAGGCAGCCGCTCCTAAAAAGAAAAAGGCCGCAAAAAAAGTAGCTAAAAAAGCCACTTCAAAGCGTGCTGTAAAAAAATCAGCAAAAAAAGCAACGAAGAAGAAAAAGTAATAATTATTTAACTTTAATGAAGTAAACACGGAGTTAGTATGGCATCGAAAAAAGCGGGTGGTAGTACCAAGAATGGCCGGGATTCACAGTCGAAGCGATTAGGCGTGA
>JAYUTU010000024.1:0-3471 GCA_043754975.1 Bdellovibrionales bacterium
GTTGTGACTTCGGTCTTAGCTGTTTTTGAATCTTCAATCGTGATCACGCCTTCACGGCCTACTTTATCCATCGCGTTCGCTAACATGGTTCCGATTTCTTTGTCGTTATTCGCAGAAATTGCGCCGACTTGAGCCACTTCGTTTGAACCTTTAACTGGCTTAGCCATGTTCTTTAATTCTTCAACGATGATATTTACTGCTTTGTCGATACCGCGCTTGATTGACATTGGGTTGTGGCCCGCAGTGACTAGCTTAGCACCTTCACGGTAAATAGCTTGCGCTAACACAGTGGCAGTTGTTGTTCCGTCGCCGGCTTCGTCATTTGTTTTAGAAGCAACTTCTTTGACCATTTGCGCGCCCATATTTTCGAATTTGTTTTCTAATTCGATTTCTTTAGCAACAGTCACACCGTCTTTAGTAATTAACGGAGAACCAAAAGATTTGTCGATAACTACGTTACGACCTTTTGGACCCAAAGTTACTTTTACAGCGTTTGCTAATACGTTTACGCCTTTTAAAATATTTGATCTTGCGTCTTCAGAAAAAACTAACATTTTGCTCATTTAAATCTCCATTGAATTGGTAAGTTTACGAACCAGAGGTTCGCTACGTTTTCACGAACCAGAGGTTCGCTTTAAATTCTCTAATTTAATTACTGTACGATTCCTAAGATGTCTTCTTCGCGCATCATCAAATATTCTTCGCCAGATAATTTGATTTCGGTGCCAGCGTATTTAGAAAATAAAACTTTATCTCCTGCTTTAACTTCTAACGGCAAAGTTTTGCCATCTTCAGTTACGCGACCTTTGCCAGCAGCAACGATTTCGCCACGCTGAGGTTTTTCTTTTGCTGTGTCTGGAATGAAAAGACCGCCTGCGGTTTTTTCTTCTTCAGCCATGCGACGAACCAAAATTCTGTCGTGTAACGGACGTACGCCTAATTCTTTTGCCATATAAATGACCCCCATAAAATTCGAAGCTTTTTTGAATTAAAAAGCTTCGGTTAGTTAATACCTGTGCAACTGCTTAGGTAATATGGACTGTCTTGATCTTCTGTCAAGCTCGGGGGCGAATTTTACTGAGTTGATCCGGCACGTGCTGGACTGAGGCCAGAGGTAGGACGCGATGAAAAGAAGTTGTTTGCGTAAGCTGCCATCAACTCAGCGATTTCTTCGGGGCTAAGTCGGCCCGAAACTTCGTTAATTGCGGCTTTTATATCGCTTTGCTTGGTTAAGTAACCAACAAAATAATCGGAAATGGTTAGCTCTTTTGTGATTGTTAACTGGTATTCGTCTTTTTCAGCCTGTTTTTGAAGCTCTTGCAGCTGGCTGCTGAGGCCAGACTCTGGATTGGACTTTTGGATTAAATTTGGATCTGTCGACGAAGCCGCAATTCGCTGCTTCAAAAAAACTGCACTCCGGGACTGCTTGGCTTGCAGTTCAGCGGAAGAAACCATGCTAAATTTCCATTCACGGAAACTTTTGAACTGAAATGCACCAATATCTTTCGCTGCCGGCAACGGCGTGGCAGCGCCAGAAATAGAAATAAGAGCAAATACGATAAACGTGCTGATTGAGGTGACGTACAACTTCACAAATATTTGCTCCTTAACGAAAAAATGCCACAAGCTACTAACTTAGCGACAACCCTGGCGACTACTAATAGGCCCGCTAGGACCACTTGAACCCACTGACTGCCATTACAATTCCAAGGCCCGATCAAGACTATTGTAATCGATCTGGCGGAGGTTTGGTGTCTACGAATGAGACAGGGGTGACGCCCCAAAAAGGTACCTGCTTACTTTTCGTAAGGCGGCGCATAAAACACGGGGGATAATTTCTTATCCCCCTGCCAGCAAATTAAGTTGGCTTCGTGTTTTTTATATTTTTTCGGTCGGCGTTGTTTCTGGTGTGTTTTTTTTACCGTTTAACAACTTATCGAAAAAACCGGGCTTTCCGCTTTGGACTTCAATTTTGCGCGGCTGGGAACTTTGTGCTTTCGGCAAGTAAAGCTCTAAAACCCCATCCTGATACTGCGCCTCAATTTTACTGGCATCGATCTGCTGCGGAAGTGTATAACTTCGCTTGAACGCGCCGTAAAACTTTTCTATTCGATTACTGCGTCCGTTTTTTTCATCAAATTCGCGCTCGCGTTTTCGTTCGCCAGAGACTGTTAAAGTATTTTCTTGAAGCTCGATTTTAATATCTTCCTTTTTCAAGCCTGGCAAATCAACGCTCAACATAAAATGCTGATCGCTCTCAATAACTTCGGATGCAACAGCATATTCTCTTTCGTCGTAAGCTGGTGCCGTCACGCTAAAGTCGTCAAACATTCTATCCATGTCCCGCCAAAAATCAGAAGCCACGCTTCGTGAAGTTGTAAACGGAGTTATAATTCTCATTGGACCTCCTTTTGTTATTTGAAATTTTGCTATTCGTAACTTTGTTCAGCCTAATCAAAATATGGATTCGCGTTCTACGATGTCAAGTTTTGGCGATCTTGATTTTTGTCATATATATTTTTTATTGATTCGTGTTTGAAGCGTTTGGATTTCCACTTTCGCAGACGACGTCGCAGCTGTTCAGTGAGCTTACGCGTGACCTCAGCTAAATTCTCATCGGAGGCTACTGCGAAAAAGGGGCCGGCGGACGAGTTGATGCGAACAACTCCTTTTATGGCCCCATCATGCTTAGAAAAGCTTGCGTATAAAGTGCTACCGTACGGAGACTCTTCGTAAATTTCGCGTAAGATGGTTTGCACATATGTTTTTGTGAACTCAGCAGGTGCTAGGCCTGAAAACTTCACAGAGATATCTTCGAATGACATAATCCCTCCTTTGTTAATCAGCTATTAAATCAGCTGCTAAATTAGCAACTGATTCGGTGCTGCAAAAAAATCTGGGCACCTATAAAAAATCTTTGTGCGGATGCGTTTTTGTCAAGTTGCAGAAATATAAAAAATTTTTATGTTAGATATAATTTCTGACCCAAAATCTAGATTCTAGACTAGATGATCAACCTGATTTCATTCTGGAACCACAACAACAATACAGCATTCTGCATTTATAGTTTCTACTTGTTAGGCAACATTAAAAAAACCAAGGGGAAAAATATGTTCACTAAAAGGATTTTAGTAGCAGTAGTTACAGTATGTAACTTAAACGCATTTGCAGCTCAATTTGATCAGAAGATTGTTGGTGGAGTTCCAGCCGTTAAGGGCGAGCTTCCGTTTCAAGTTTCTTTGCAATCATCGTCTGGCTCGCACTTTTGTGGCGGTTCACTCATTAAAACAAATTGGGTTTTGACAGCAGCTCACTGCGTTCAAGGTTCGTCAGCAATGAAGATAGTTGTAGGGTTACATGATCAAAGCGATAAAACCGGAACAGAGACTTTCTCAGCAAAAAAAGTAATCGCACATCCACAATTTAACCGCAGCACATTAGATTACGACTATGCCCTAATTCAGTTATCTG
>JAYUTU010000025.1:0-3468 GCA_043754975.1 Bdellovibrionales bacterium
CGCCAGCTCATGAGTCTAAACTACATTCAACACACCTATTCTGAAATTGAAATAAAGACGATGAAAAATCTGCCAGCTATTCTGGAGAAAATGATGCCTGGAGGATCCATCAGTGGGTGTCCCAAAAAAGAAAGTTTACTAGTCATCGGTGAGCTTGAAACCACACAGCGCCAAGCCTACACGGGTACGATGGGGTGGTGGCATAAAGATAATTTTAAGCTCAATGTCGCGATTCGTACCTTTGTCGCCAATCAGGAAAACTATTTGTATTATGCCGGTTGTGGAATTGTTTATGACTCTGATGCAGAGAAGGAATTTGCAGAACTTATTGATAAAGCAGGAAAACTAAATGTTCATTATTCCTGAGCCTAGTTCAAATATTTTAGACACTGTACGCAGGGATTTGAGTGGATTATTTCTTAAGCCATTTCACGCGCTTAGAACTTATGAGGCCTATCAATTTTTAAGTAAAATAATAGATTTAAAAAGCTTACTTATCAAATATGATGAAATCGAAGCCCTGCTTGGATCCCAGTTAGATCAGGGGCCAATTTTTAGGATTATTTTTTCGCCAACTGATTTCACTTACCGAATTGAAGCAGCACATAACCACCCGTTACCTGCAGTCATTCCACTGCAAATTATAAGTACTATCACTCAGCCATCTGGGCTGGGTAAGCAGAATTTTAAGTGGCAGGAACGAAACTACTGGGACACTCTTTTAGCTCAAAAATCGAAACTGGCATTCGATGTTATTTCACTGAATGAAAAAACGGAGCTTGTTGAAACCAGCCGCTTTAATTTATTTTTTTTTGATAAGCTGAGTGATGAGGTTAAAACCCCCGCGCTTCGAAGTGGATGTATCAATGGAGTTTATCGCCGATTTATTTTGCAAAAGGGTTATATTCACTTGCCAGGCCTGGGGGAAAAACGTGTGACGGAATCTTTGCTTCCGGCGGATACGATAAATCGCTATCAGCTTTTCGTTGCCAATTCTGTGCGTGAAGTTTTACCTGCAGAATTAGTGGAATAATCTGAGTTCATTTCGGGCTTAAATGTAACAAATTTTTCAGAAATGATTTGATGTAAATATTTGGCGATTTCTGCTCGGTTGTCTTCTGATTTTGTGTGAACTAACGGTAAAAATTCAATCTCACACGTTACTGAGTCTAATTTAAGTGATCGCCAAATTGCTGGAAAGAATGTTTCATCGCCATACCAGCATAGTGAATCGCGGTGGCTAAAAAGCACTGGGCCGCCATTGACTTCACGAAAATTAAAAACGTACGGCCTGATGGGACGATTCGCAAAGCCTGCCGACATCAGGAGTGTTTTTTTGAATGGTAAAACTTGCTCTCCGTTTGAAGCAACTGATTCGGCATAGAGTACAACGCGGAAACCATCTTTTAAAGTTTCCGTTACTCCCTTGAGCTCATCTTGAATATTCATGCGATTCTGGCGGTTCACATAAGCACACCCTGCCAGATCACAAATTTGTCCCAACACAGGAGTTTTTTTCATTTCCAGTGACGTAATGAAAACACAACCGCTAATCGATTGCAGCGAAACGATATCGATGAACCCAAGATGATTACCCACAACCAAAGAATTTTCATCCGATGGGAGCGGATTTTTGCAAATAACTTTTACGTTAAAGGCCCCGGCCATGAAACTGGAATAAAACTGTGCATTAGCTACTAGGCGCTGACGGCGCTTGATATTATTAAACGTCGAAAAATACAAAACTGCCGCACAAAGAAAATAAACATAAAGAACAGTCAAAAATGAAATTAATCTGTACGCTGCTCGGAGTGGAATATAAATGCTTCTGATCATAGGATTAGTCTAAAATTAAAGAGGCCGCTTTGTACAGCCTATCGAAGATGGATTCCCACATTTCCCCAGAATGCTCGGGCAATTGGATAAAACATAAGGCCTGGGGCGATCTCACGCTTGCGGCCCGCAGTAAAGAATACAAATCCCGGGCAGCTAAAACAGGATCTGTTGGTAGTTTAAAAAACTCTATTTTGCTAATGATTCCTTTTGGCTTAGTTATTTTAACGCCGTCGACCTGATCGGGCAGCTGGGCCAGCCGAGTGTTCAAAATTGTTGTGAGTTCTGACAGCTTCATGGCCTGATTCCGACAAATAACAAAAGGAACATCGGGCATATAATGGTGCTTCATATTTCCTGGCGATGCTTTATTCGAAGCAGTGACCCACTCATACTGAAGTGAATTCACATCTAAGTTTGTCTGTAAAACAGTGTTGATTTGGCTTTGAGTAATAAATCCTTTACGTAAAATGCTTAGACTGTATTTGCCTTGGGCGCCTGGTTTTTGATTTGGTACAGCAGTGCTAATTGCAAGAACAGTCGATTCAATGCCTATTTGACTGGCTTCACTTTCGACAACATAGACGCTGGAACCGAATTCCTGTTTTACATGCCCCGCCTGCGTTGGGCTTGTACGACCAAATTTATTTGCACTGGGTGCGGCTAGTGGCACACCCAATGTAGAAATAATTTGCTGGGCCACTGGGTGCGAAGGAAACCGCAATCCCACGTCAGGTAAACCAGATGTTATGCGCTCAGAAATTATATCTGACTTTGGCAAAACTAAAGTTAAAGGTCCTGGCCAAAAAGCTTTAGCTAAGGCCGCTGCCATGGGACTAAAATGAGATGTGCAAGTTTTTGCCTGCTCTACCGAGCTGACATGCACGATCAGAGGATCAAAAAATGGTCGCTGCTTGGTACTAAATATTTTTAATATTGCAGCTTCTGAGTCTATGCGAGCTCCTAAGCCGTAAACAGTTTCAGTGGGAAAAGCGACGACATCACCCGCTTTTAAAAGCTGCACAGCCTGTTCAATTTGTGACTGCAGTTTTGCATCTAACATAAATCTAAACTAATGCAAATCTAAGTGGCCTGTCTAATTAAATCCATTGGATTTAAATTTTTCAGTGGGCGCAAGCCCCAAAAAATTGTCACCCCAGCTATAGGAATCAAACCGAGCGCTAGAAATAGCATGTATTTGAAATCATAAACTACTGTTAGATCAAAGATAAATTGCATGATTAGCGCTGCTGCTAATAGACCAAATAAAATACCGAAAACGACTGACAGACTAATTAAAATAAAAAACTGCATGAACAGGGCTTTTCGAATTTGCTCCAGCTGGCAGCCTAAAATCTGCATTAAATTCATTTCTGTCAGTCGCTCTTTGATCTGCGTGTTGAGCAGAATTATAAATACAAATAAGCCTACGGATACGGCCAGCCAGGCCATAAGCTGTAAACCGATCGACATCTGATCAATATATTTCAGCGAATTTTGCACTGCTTGGGTCACATTAATGACTGAAACATTTTTTAATTCCTGGGCAATGCGCATTTGAATTTGCTGAGTCACTTGTGGAGTTGCCTGCGAAATTGAAGTCAGAAAGATTTGTGGCGCGTCCTCGAGTACTCC
>JAYUTU010000026.1:0-3446 GCA_043754975.1 Bdellovibrionales bacterium
AACCGGAACAGAGACTTTCTCAGCAAAAAAAGTAATCGCACATCCACAATTTAACCGCAGCACATTAGATTACGACTATGCCCTAATTCAGTTATCTGGAGATTCGAAATTTAGAACTATTGATTTAAACCGTATTGAAATTGAAGTCCCAAAAAACGATGACCAATTTATGGTCTGGACTTCGGGCTGGGGCACAACTTCTGAGGGTTCATACACGCTACCAAAAATTTTAAATAAGGTTGAAGTTCCTTTGGTCTCTGCAGAGGACTGTAATGCTGCAAGTGCCTACGGCGGCGATATTACAGATCGTATGATCTGTGCCGGGTACAAGCAAGGTGGCAAAGATTCATGCCAAGGAGACAGCGGTGGGCCGCTATTTACACGCGAAACTAGCGGTGACTTTTCACTGGTCGGCGTTGTGAGTTGGGGCGAAGGCTGCGCGCGTCCAAATAAATTTGGCGTCTACAGCAAAGTAAATATCATGATCGACTGGATTGCAAAACAGACTCAGTAGTTTGGTTTTTGTTCGGCTAGTCAGCTTTAAAATTTAGCTAGTTTAGATTTAAATTAACTTTGAAAAGGGTGTTTACGAGAGTAAACGCCTTTTTTTATTTGCGGCCCGTAAGAAAAAAGCACGACTTGAGTTTACACCAAATTGCAGTTACTGTTTTTAAATGAAAAATTTAATTTTGTTTGCGGCTTCAGCTGTATGCTTATTTGGTTCGGTGACTGCTCATGCAGATCTTTCTAACACAGTTTTATTTACGATAAATACGATCTACATAGACCGAGATTACACGGATAATGGAGTCACTTCGCAGGCAAAAACAACAGATACGGATTTGCGGCTTGGAAAAGTGTTCAAAAATTATTATGCGGGTGCGATCTATTCGCAGTCATCGAATGATTCGTCTGATGCCAGTCGCACATCCTATGGAATTTCAACGGGCTTTTTTTCAGACAAAGATCTGTACATTGCAGCCCACTATTTTTTGACATCTAAATTTAATCGCGGTTCAGGAGTCACCGACCAAAAGGGATCCGGATTTGAAATCGACCTGGGTGGATTATTTAAATTCACGAGCAGTTTTTATCTGGGACTTATGATGGCTTACAAAACATTTAATTATTCTGAACGCTCCACCAATGGAGTCATTACGGCGACTTCAGTTTCTCATCGCGAATTATTGCCCCAATTTACTGTTGGTTTTGCCTTTCAGTAATTCATTAAAAACGGCAAAGGGATTATGAATAAGCTGCACGGTAAAACCATACTAGTCGTTGATGATGAAGAACTGCTTCGCGAGGTCTTGAACGAATTTTTTACCTCGGAAGGTGCTGTTGTCCTTGAGGCTGGCAACGGCGTCGATGGCTTCACTAAATTGCAAGAAAATAAAGTCGATATTATGATTTCTGATTTGCGGATGCCCGATGGGGACGGCCTGACGCTGTTACAAAAAATTAAAACACAATTAAATTACAAGCCCTATGTTTTTTTGTACTCGGGGCACGCTGATACGATCACAGAGGAAAGTGCCCTAGAGCTTGGTGCCGTGGGTTACTTTGTAAAACCGTTTAGCGTGCGAGATTTGATCGACGTGTTAGTAAAATACAATTAAATCTGTAACCTACAGAGACGAAAGCACTAAGCAGCTTGGCGCTGGAGCCACGTGTTGACGGCTTGAATATCTTTTTTTGATAGGCTTTGAAATTTAAAATAAAAAACAGAATTTTGGCTGTCGGCATAGCGTATGCGAAATCGCGCATTTGATCCCAACGAAATTTCAACGTCTGCTGATTCAATGTTTGGCGGCGGCTGCGAAATGCATTCAACACGAATACCGTCTTTGGTTATTTCTATTAATTTTGCCCAGGGTCCGGAATCGCCGAAGTGAATTAAATGCTGTTTTGAAGACCGCATCTGTGACGCTGGCTGTGATGTCGCCCCTGATGCTGGTGGTGCCTGCGGTGATTTTGCAACCTGTGCCGCTGAAGCGGTTGCAGCCTGCGCTTGTAGTGGTGCTGTCAGTGGTGCTGTCAGTGGTGCTGTCAGTGGCGCTGGTGGCGCCTGCTGCGAAGCCGTTGCGGTTTGTGGCTGCGGTTTTGGTGCTTGGGAATTCTGATTCTTCGGAATAACTTTTTTCATTTTCCAAGCCAACTGATCGGCTATGAAAATAAATATTCCTACATTCATGAGAAAAAATACCGCGGACAATTTGTTGGCCTTAAAGTTGGGTCCGAAGTGAATTGTTTGACTGACAATATAGCCACCGAGCAGAACTAAAAGACATTTCCACGCCCAGGGTGCTCCGCGTAGCATTAAAATTCCGATGGCAAAGGTAGAAATGTAAAGTAACTGATCAATAACAGAACGGTTTGAGGTAACGAACCAAAAAACACGCCAGCTGAAGCGATCCTGCGCATAAGGCAAAGCCATAATTGTCAGTAAGGTATTAAAAAAAGGCGAAACCATCAGAGCAATTCCAAAAAAGCGGATGACACCTTTTCGCTCTAATAATTTTACAATTTCCATTTTGTTACACCACGTTTTTGTCTTTAGAGTCGACAAAACGCATTTGGATTAACTCGGAATCAGATTCGGCAGGCATTTCTTTGGGAGCAGATGACGCCGCTGTGGCACTGGCATCATTGGCAATTTCTTCTTTTTCTTTTTTACGAGATTCTAATGATTCGGTGGTTGCAATAACCAGGCAAATCGCTAGCGGATCGAAAACAAATACAAATAACAGAATTAAGTATTTCACCACGGTATCAATATCGACATTAAATGTTTTCGCGATATAAATTAGTGGTCCGACTTTCTCTTTGACTGCTAAAATTTTAAGGTCTGATTCGGCCACAAGCGCATCTAAGTTAAAAATTTGCTTGTTGAAGTCTGCTATGGCGGGTTCGATCTCGGCACGAATCTGAATTCGCTTCGATACCCGGTTTACAGGAATTTCGTCGACAGATTTATTAAGACGATCGATTTCAAGTGTAATCCGCCGTTGCTTTTCTTTGAGTGCAGCTAATTTAATATTTTCAGATTCGAGAACGTTTGTCGCTGATTGATAAGCTCCAGAAAGAAAACCAAAAATACCCATACTGGTAATTAAACTCAAGACTACGATGGAAAAAGAAAGGTAATATTTGTAGATAGAGTTTAGCTTTTGCCACCGCTGGTGCAAATAAGCTGATAATACAAATTTAGCGAACTCTAGAGAAACGGCCATCGCACCCGAAGCAATTGCAGCACCCGAAAAAAGTGCGGCGATACCAAGGACAGAGAAGCCGGCACCTAATGTAGCGACAGCAACCGTTGCAGTAATTAATCCAATTAAAAGCCATATGCTAATCATGCTTATTTATCGGATCGCTGTGGCTTTGCTGAAGAGGTCTAAAGGTCTAGGTTTTTTGTAATGGAAGCTTGGTGGGGAGCCTAAAGT
>JAYUTU010000027.1:0-3446 GCA_043754975.1 Bdellovibrionales bacterium
ACTTGGTCTCGAAGCGCCGGAATCGTCCACTCTTTTTGCGCTTTCACATCTGCAAATGTAGCAACCTGAGTACGATCAATTAAAATTTCTTTCGCCGAAATTGTTACGACGACTGCTGGGCGCAAATCCGTTACTCGATTAGCTTTTGGTAAAACGACTTCTTTTGGAATATAAAGAATTTCACCCGTTGAGTTGTAGTTCTGTAATAAGAAAATAACCAACACAGTAAACATGTCGACCATGGCAGTTAAAGATAAAATGGCAGTCACTCCGCGCTTACCACCGCGGCGTTTCAAAATATTATGATTACGGTGACGTTGACCCGGTCTAAAAATTGCCATTAGTTGGGCCCCCCGGTTAGTAATTCAGGTGAGAATCCAGCACGTAAACCCGTATCCATTGCACCCACAACAACCTCATACATAATTTCATCTTCAATTGCCATTTTAACTCCACCCTTGTCTGGATACAGTTGTTTGATCTTTTTTAGATCTGCTTCTAAAGATTCATTATCATAATTAGTGTTTACTTTGGGAATCGGTCGGACGTCTTTACCGACGAACAAGACATATCCCGTCTTTCGAATTTCAAGCTTCAAAACGACATCCTCGAGCGGAGGTGGCTTGATTTCTTTTTGCTCCGGATCACGAGGAGAAGCAAACGAAGCACCTAGCTGAATCATTGAAACCTGGGTCCAAACAGCTGTAATCAACAGAAATGTAATAAGAACGGACATCAAGTCAATGACCGGAACTAAATTGAGTTCCGTATTTACATCTCGTCCTTTTCCACCTGAACTTATATGAGCCATTTAGATCTCCAAACAAATTGAATTATTAAATTAGTCTTTCATTTTATCGCGATTAGACGCGATTAAATTCATCAAGCTCATGCTTGATTCAATCATTTCATTTTCTGTTTTTTGAATCATGTGTTGAAACAAACCGTAGAAAACAATCGCCGCAATTGCGACCATCAAACCAAAACCAGTACAGTTTAAGGCGTGGGAAATACCTTCAGACAAAAGCTGCGCTTTTGTTGCCGGATCAGCCTTTGAAACGGCACGGAAAGAACCGATCATTCCGAAGATGGTTCCAAGTAATCCCGCAAGCACGGCAATATTACCAAACACGGCTAAGAATGAAGTCCATCCTTCTAATCGCGGAGATTCACGCATCACCGCTGCATCCATTGCGACCTGAATTTCTTCATCGGGTCGCTTATTCATAGCCTGCACTAATCCGGCCTTCATGGTGTTTGCCAGTGGAGTTGGCTTAGAATCACAAAAAGAAATCGCTTGCCGTAAATCACCACCCACGATCATACGAAAAATTTGGTCCGCAAATTCTTTCTTATCAACTCGCAGTGATTTTAAAGTTAAGAATCGTTCGACTATTAGCACTACTGATAAAACAGCAATTACTAAAATAACGTACATGACCGTTCCGCCCTCGGTAAAGGCTCTGACGATCGAATTCATATTTTCTACATTTGCCACTGGTTCCACAAAATCCTCCTCTTAAATTATTTTTGTCCTTGAAATAAAAACGGGTAAGTCACTTCAGCAATTGTTCCTGCTGGCGGCTCTGGAAAGCGCAATGCTAACAAGCGTCCCCGTACACACTCCTCAACAGCAGCATTACCCAGTGTTGATTTCTCTTTTACTAAACGTGCATTTTTCGCAATGCCTTTTTCATGAATGTCCCATGCGATAACAACTTTTCCTTCTAACTTAGAATCTCTTTTATACTCACGGTCATAGCAGGACTTAAACGCTGCAAGCGCTGATCTTACAACTCGGCGCACAGCTTCTCTGTCGATGGAACCAGAAAATTCTTCTTCAGCACCACCAGCTTGAATAGCGACTTGATCCTTGCTGCCAAATCCAGTTCCACTGCCGTAAGCACTTTGTCCAGATCCGCGGCCTTGCGTTCCGATCCCAGCAATACCTTGGGTCGCGGTACCTTTTCCACCGGCACCAGTGTCTTTAAATTTAGAACCCAAATCGTCGCCACTGCGGTTTTCATTAAAACCAGACGAGCCAGTTGCTTTTTCACCCGCTCCTAACAGTTCCCCAGTGCCGCTGTAAGCTTTATCTAACTTACTGCGCGCTCCTCCAGAACCGAAAGCGGCTAATAGTCCCGAATTCGATAAATCAGCCTCAGCACTTTTTGCGTTCGCAGCTGCTTTGTCGCCAGTTTTAACCGCGCCACCCTGCTTTGTTGATGTAAACATTTTTGCTTTTAACTTGCTGTCCTTGGGCTTGACCTCATTCGCTCGGCCAGCAGCTTGTGCAACTGCGGCCTTCTGCTCAGCTTTTTTAGGATCACCCTTAAGTTGCTGCTCAGCTTGTTTTTCAGTTGCTTTCACGACTTGCTTTGGCGGCTCCGGTGGTTTTGGTGGTGGAGTTTCCTTCGGTGGAGCTTGTACTGGCGGCGTCACAACGGGTACAGGTGGTTTAGTGAAAATAACCTGGGCAACACGCTCAACCTCTTCCTCTTTTGGAACATCCTTCGGAACAGAAACAGAGACAATCAAACTTGTTAAAGCAGCAATAATTAAAGCCGCCAATATTCCCGTCAATTCAGAAGACGATAATATCAAAGGCGATTCAAAAATTACAACTGGCGATTTTGGAGCGAACCGCACTATCAGCTGCATCCCATTTACTAAAGTAATAAAGACCGACTCATTTTGTTGGAGCTGGTAATTCTGTTCTGTGATTTGCTTCAGGGCACCTTCGCGCTGAACTTCTACTTTCATTTCAGAATTAGTACGTACTTGCACTCCGGATGAGAAATCTAAAAGAGTCCAATTTTTTGGTGCCGATCCATCTGGAATTTCAATATCTTCAGCTCGACCAACTTTTTTTATACCCACCGGTACAAAATGATACGTATTAATAATTCGCTCTTGCCACGAAACAATAACTTCGACTATCAGGCCCTTACCCGGTTTTATAAACTGTCGTAAATCTTTTATCTCGCTGCTCGGCGCAAATGTTCTTTTGCCTTTTCTCTTAGATGGCTTGAGATTATTTGTCATCCGATCCGGTGCGCTACGGTGAGCAGCTTCAGATTGAATTTTTGGTTTTTCAGCTACTGCAGGCTTTGTTGCTCCATCAGTGCTCGCACTAGCCCGTTGCAAAACCACAGGTGCGGCAGGTTCAATAACGATTTCAGAGCTTGCTTTGGGTGTGTGCACTGGTTTTGGTGCTCCAACAAAAAATACGATACGAAACGGGCCTACTGAAAACTCATCTCCGGAAAAAACTTCTTCATCTAAAATGGCTTTACCATTTCTAAAAGTGCCTTGGGTTGACCCAAGATCACAGATAAAAAATTGCTGCCCACGTTTTTCAACTAAACAATGGATTGAGGAAACCTCACTGGAATCCAAATCAATATCCACTTCAGCTTCATGGCCAATGATGATTTGATCTTTAT
>JAYUTU010000028.1:0-3442 GCA_043754975.1 Bdellovibrionales bacterium
AAAATGAGCAACCAAAAGCTCAACATCATCAAGTCGATCTCGAAGTGCGGGGACATTTATGATTAATGTTCCAACTCTTTCAAATAAGTCTGTCAGAAATGATTTTTCTTTAAGCCTTTCTTTTATGTCAGATTGTACGGCGGCCACTAACTTAAAGTTAACTTTAGTCTCTGATTCGGAATTGTCGCCAACTCGGCGAAATTTCATTTCTTGAAGGAACCGAAGTAGTTTTGCCTGTGCCGAGACTGGAAGCTGATGAAGCTCATCTAAAAATAAAACATTATTATTGGCCCTAGTAACAAGTCCTACGGTATCAGCGTTTGCTCCGGTAAATGCGCCTTTAACGTAACCGAAAAGCTCGGCTTCTAATAGATTTTCTCTTTGAACGAAGCTCGCGCAGTTAATGGATATTATTTTTTTACCAGTGGGTGCTAAGGCTTGAGCGACTATTTCCTTTCCTGTGCCAGTTTTCACCAATAATGAGAGTTGGGTATGAAGAGCTTTTGGCGGCTTCGATTTCTTTTAACATTTGAAGCATTACAGCTGATTGGCCGATAAAGCCGCTTTTTTTAAGACTAAGCTCAGCTTTAGACGCATCATGCGGACTTGAATTTAGTAATTTATGTTTTTCATTAAAAACTTTAACGCAGGCTAAGATTGTATTTTTGATCTCTTCGACCGGAGAGCCCTTTTTTAAAAAGCCAGACGCTCCTGTTTGAAGTTGATCAGTTAAGTATTCAACGTCAAAATGTCCGCTTGCAAATAAAAATTCTTGATCTGAATTGATAGCTCTTAAATGCTGACAAACTTCTGTTCCTTTTAGATCAGGTAGTAAGTAATCAATAATGACGACAGCAAAATTATTCGGGTCTTGCTTGTAAAGCTGAATTCCTTTGTCGCCCCGCTCAGCCCAAACGACATCAATATTAGTTTTTTCTAACAGCATGGAAATGCAGTCAAAAAAAGATTCATCATCTTCAATAAGTAAAATTTTAGATTTCATATCTAGGCCCCCTTTGCCTTGATTTGCGGTCATTTTAAATTGGAGCAATCCGTACGCCCGCGTGTGCGTTTTTCACAACAATCGTCTGATTCTAAAGGCTTAGCTCAGCTTTCAAAGATATGAATTTGTAGGCAATTAATATAATTTTTACATAAATTTAAGCGGTAGCAGCGCGCTTTATGAGCTGAAGCGGTTCACTGAGTTTGAAAGGGAAGGGCTTAGACCGATTAGAAGGATCGCCCAGCTGATTTACTATTAGAGGGACGGGCTGGGAAGCCAGTCTTTGCATTATTTGCAAATTTCCGGGTGATAGACCGTTTTTCTGTAAACTCGCGCTGAGGCGGCCATAAGGCTCGGTTCAGGGGGTAGTCTCGGAGCTTCAGTTGGATTTCTTTTTTGGCAAAGGTTTAATTTACCATCATGAGTTCAACACAACTTTAAAACAAACCACCATTTTACAGTGGTTTGTTGCACAGAGTTTGTACGGGTCTAGATTTAGATTCTTAAAAACTTATTTCGCTAATTGACAATTTCCTTCAAAACCAAAAAGGACCAACTCAGTTTTTTGTATTTTATTTTGCGCAACAGCTTGTGCTACGAATCCATCGATAGCTTCAAAACTGGTATAGTTATTAACGATCGCAGAACCTTTATAACCAACTTCCCGTAAAGCAGTTAACGCGGCTTTTGTAATCGTTAAAGCTGACAAGCTATTTCCCATCATCGCATAGGGGTGTAAAGACAAGATCGTATCGTCTTTTTTGCCAGCGCGTGGGTGAATCGATTCACTTAATACATCTGCGTTTTCAGCTATTGTTCCTTCAGACATTAAAAGAACGTTGCCGAAAGAAACTTGACCGTTGTCACTTTTGTCAGTCGGCCAGTGGCGCAAAGCAACGCCGTAAAGACCTTGAACAGTTTCTTTTGTTTCAATTGAAATGTCGACATTTTCAGTTGTTGCTTTATCTAAAACGATATTAAGATCGCCTTCATTATCTTCTATTTTAATAGACACAGATTTCATTTTTGCATCAGCAATTTTTTCCGATGCACGAGATAATTTTAGGCTGCACTTAACAGTTTCAATCCCTGCTGCGTATGCGAATTGGCTTAAAGTTAGAGACAGACATGATAGAGCTAACAAATTTTTCATTTGATTTCCTTTTTTTGGGTTAATGTTTCTTCGACTATACAATGCAATTATACATTCAAACTCAAATCCATCCAATTGCTCTAGAGCACCTAAGACTGTTTAGGTTCTATACAGTAAGCCCAAGATTGCAGATAATCGGGTGTATCCTCGGTTATTGCTTGCGACCATCTCAATACGTTGCCCATCAAGCTTGGCTAGATTTATAGTACTTTTAAGACTTACATTTTAGTTCTCAAGCGACACTTGAGCTGTACCCGCTCGAGCCAGTACATCCAAATAAAGGCGCAATTCTTGAACTTCATAATCTTCGTTAACTAAAGCGCTAAATGCGTTTGGATTCAAAGTAAGATCGTCAGTTGTAAGTGCAACATTTGCCACAACTTTTTTATTTATCAAGATATCAAAAGTATATAAGCTTCGTTGAGGATATTCAAAATTTTCACGACTTCTATCGCGAATTGTAACGTCACATCCAAGCTTACAATCTAAAATATTTTTAGAAATAACTGTTAACTTTTTCGTTGCAAAAAGCGAGTTTCTTGGAAGATCTGGCATTCGAATTCCCGAAACCAGTGGATTTAATAAAAGCAATCCTTTCTGGGGATAATACATAACAGTTAAAATGCGATTGTCAGCAAGCTGCATTAATTTTTTCGCTGCGCTAGCCGAAAAAACGTTAAGTAACACTACTGTCAGAATCAATATACTTTTCATTTGGAATCCACCATTTCGATCCCGTTCAAATGTCTGTAGGATTAATTTCCCTTTATTCAAACTAGAACGATCTTTCGCAACTCATTTAGCGAATACCGTTCCAGATTTAAAATGCATTTTGTTCGAGATGATGCGAATAGCATGGCTAAACGTTTTACAAATTAACGCTTTACGCGCGCTAAAAACGGTTCTGCCAAACTTATTGACACACCATTTTTATTTGAATTTCCCTGCAATCACGTTTTTAGTTTAAAGACCTCTGACGGTCTTTGACGAGAAGGCTCAGAATCCTAGAAAGATCAGGATAGCTGGCCTTTCAAGGGTGTTCGAATCGACAAACATAAAAACACTTTCGTAGTTTCAAAACTCACAGGAATCCCGAATTTCGAAGGTCACAAGAAAGTGCTTATATCACTTCCTTGTGAAAATTTTTAGTTACGCCAAAACTCCGCAACGAAAGCGGAGTTTTTTATTTCTTTATCTTGTCCCCAAGAAAAATATTTAAATATAAATAATTTTTACTTTTTCGACGGGGACACAGCGGGGGCGGTTCTCCCTTAAAACTGTAGGCC
>JAYUTU010000029.1:0-7740 GCA_043754975.1 Bdellovibrionales bacterium
CCGTGGGTGTTAGATTAATCTTGGTAGAAAAATCAAATCAGCTACGCGAAGGTCTGGCAACTTCTTGTTTTTATTAACTAATCAACCGGTCAGCAGTGAAGTCTTATATTGACACATGTTCATTACTGGACCAAAAAGTTGCATGGCGCAACTAAATATGATGTAGTGAGAGTGCTCATTGAGATTAAGTGAGTTTAAAAGTTTATTTTTAAAAACTCGAACAGACTGTGAAGTAATAGTTAAGCATCATGCTTTTGCTCATTATCCAGAGCGAGGTTTTAGTAAAGTTGAATTAATTAACTTGATTCGAAAAGGGACTGGTCGATTTGAGGATAATAAATCACCTGAAGCCATTGAAAATTCATTTTTGTTTTTCCCAAAAGATGAACTAGGCAAGGAATGTAAACTTGTTGTTTTAATTGAAGTTGTAGAAATCGAAGATGAAAATCCTACGGAAGGGACTAAATCAATAATCGTATGTAGTGCCTATAGGAGTATTGAAAAATGAAACTTAAAAAAATAGTAGTTCCCAATTTTATTTTTGAAGACGAGCTTGGTAGTTTTCGCTTTCACGATGTAAGTATTCTTGTGGAAACCAATAGTCAAATAACACCGTCTACTTTCAATCAAAAAACAGATGAATTTAGCATATCTTCTTCTGAAATAGAAAGAATGGGCCGCGAATCTTCACAGAGATTCTTTAATGTTAAATATAATCAAATTTTAAAGGGTCAGCACACATTATCTGCAAAAGAAGTAAATGGTATTCGGCTCTTCCTAAATGTAAATGGTACTGAACTTGGTAAACTGATTAGTTTAGATAAAGGTACTGTTAGCAAAATACTTAGTGATAAACACAAAATTCAACCAGAAGGAATGTTGCTCCTGATGGAACGAATGAAAAGTGAGATTGAAACGGTAGGTAATACTCAGGCTATTCTTGAAAAAATGAGCGAGACAACAACAACCCCGCTAGTTGAGCTGAACATGCCTTCAAATATAGTAGCTGAGTGGATCATAAGAAAATTTGTAGAACTAGAAGAATGTATTACAAACCTCAAACTGCAAAAACTTCTATATTACGCTCAGGGCATTGGAGCAGGAAGATTTAATTCTCGATTAATACCAGAAAATTTCGAAGCTTGGGAGCATGGCCCAGTTATTCCTTCAATTTATCATAACTATAAGACTTCAGGCAATGGAGCGCTTTCTATTAACCCAAGTGCTGACATCACAAGAATTAATAGCAATCCAAAAGCACTTCAAATACTTAACGAAACTATTAATGCTTACGGCAAATATACTGCCTGGGTTTTGCGGAATAAAACTCATTGCGAATCCCCGTGGGTTGAAACTACTCAAGACAGTGTCATTGAATTCCAGAAAATCTATTCTTACTTTAGAAGTAGCCTTTAGGGGCTCGAATGTATCGCGCAATAGTTGTTAAAATTGGTGTGTGAACAGCGAATCACCTATACAAAAAGTTAAGTCATGCAATTCTTGCAGACGTTCGTTACCGCTTAACTGGTTATATGACTGCCGATTCAAATCCGTAAAGTGTCCAAAACTAGAGTGAAAAAGAAAAAGCAGCTTTTTTCAAAGTAAGGAAATGAAAATGAGCGGCCCATTACTTCGTTTTTTTAAATTACTATTCTTCGCTTTGGTTTGCTCTACTGCCTGTGCCAGTGGCCCGTATCCCACAAGTGATCACTTCGATGGCGACAAAAAGGCGTGGCCGAAATTTCGCGACATTTTCACGCTGCAATAAAATAAAAAAAGCGCAGCTTTTAACTGCGCTTTTTTTACTCTTTAAAAAAACGATTCTTAGTGATTTACAAACGGTAACCCATCACCGGTTTCGCCGGCAGCATCGCCAAGGTTTGGAGTTATGGTTCCGTTACCTAAGCTTCCGTTCGAAGCAATACCCCAACATTTGATGCGCTTGTCATCGGTGATAACACACCCGAAGAAATAACCGACGCTATTCGTAACAGCGCTAATTCCCGTTCCTAAGTTGATATTTACTAAATTTGCAATCTCATTAACATCGTCACCTTGATTTACTGCATTTCCAATCAACAGTTGACCACTGCTATTAAAACCCCAGCATCGCACGCCACCGGTAGCGTTTATAGAACATTGCATTTGATTTCCGCCCCATGTTTTAACTGGTATAAACCCTGTGAATGGTAGCGCAATTAAGTTATCACCCATCTCGGCAGCATCGTCACCGCGACTGGCAATGTCACCGACGCCAAGTTGTCCTTTTTGGTTTCGACCCCAGCACTTTTGTGTGCCGTTATCTAAAATCGCACACGAGTGGCTGTATCCCATTCCGATCTCGACAATTGTTCTTCCGGCACCTAGATCGATGCTTGGTAAAGCTGCCATGTCACCTGCTACTTTTCCTTTTGCTGCCGTATTTCCATAACCTAGTTGTCCAAATTTATTATTTCCAAAACATTTCAAAGTTGCATTATCAAGTAATGCACATGTGAAATCTAACCCGCCACTGATTTTCGTGACTGTTCGACCTGCTCCAAGATTGATTGGTAAAAGACTGTCACCCATTTGCGCTGCTGATGTGCCGCGGTTAACGGTGTCATCTTGACCTAACTGACCGGTCGCATTTTTTCCGAAACATTTTGCTGCGCCACTATTTAAAACAACACACGTCGTGTAACCAAAAGCGTAAACTTTTACTGCGAATAAATCAGTACCCAAATTTACTGCAGGCAAATTATTACCCATTTCATTGGCACCGTCTCCGCGGTGAGCTGTGCTGCCTATGCCAAGTTGGCCGCTCATGTTGTGCCCCCAACATTTTAATGCATCATTATCTAATATGGCGCATGTGTGCGAGATACCAGCTGTTAACATTTTAGCGGTGCGACCAGTTCCTAAATCGACAAATGGTAAGTTACCACCTAACTCTGCAGGAGCATCTGCCAAATCGGTTGTCGAGCCATGACCCAACTGACCAAAAGCACCGTCACCAAAACATTTTACTCCGCCTTGATTATAACGAACGCATGTATGCGCCGATCCCGAAACAATCTCGACAGGCTCAATGTGATTAACAGTAGCATCCGAAGTATTTGGTACTGCATCAGTCACGCGCACTGTGCCCGTAGTGACCGTGCCTGGCGCCGTGTAAAGACCACTGGCTGCGACGATGGTGCCCGTGCCGGCCGTTACTGAGTACGAATACGGCGCAGTCCCAAGAACAGCACTAAATGTCATCGTAGAAAATACTGGAAGATTTAAAGTTGATGGCGTTATGGTCAGTGAGCTGACGATTTTAACTGTGGCCGCAAGAACATTTCCGATTGTGTCCGTGACGCGAACGATGTCGTCTCCTGCAATAGCCGGAGCCACGTAGGCTCCGCTGGTTGCATTAATAGTTCCCGTGCCTACAACAGAAAATGTTAGCGCGCCCACTCCGCCTGATGCTGTGAATGCCTGAGTTTGATTAATTCCCAAAGTTACTGATAACGGCGATAATGTGAGTGGGTTGTAAATCGTAACTGCTGTGTCCACCGTAGCTATTGGAGAAGCGGAATCTGCAGTTCTTAAAGTGGCTGTTCCCGTTGCGGCTGGAGCTGTATAAATTCCAGTGGCCGGATCAATCGTACCACCACCAACCACTATCGAATACGTGTACGGAGGCGTGCCGCCAGCAGCGATCAGATTCAAATCAGAATTAGTTACAACGTAAGCTGTCGTCGGTGAAACATTTAACGGACCGTTTACTAGCAATGACGAATCTTTTACGTTGCCTTGCGAATCAGTCGCACGGATGGTGACATCGCCAGCTATGGACGGTGTGTATATACCTGAAGCGAGGTCTATTGATCCGGGACCGCTGACAACCGAGTAAGAATACGGTGGCACGCCGTCAACACCGGAATAAGTTTGCGTTGCTGGAATTAAAATAGTCGCTGTTAACGGAGTGATGGTTAAAGCAGGATTGATAGTTACAGCGGCATCCGAAAATTTTCCTAAACTATCTGTCACGCGCACTGTTGCTAAGCCAGACAGAGTGCCAGAGCGATATCGACCAACAGTTGTTGAACTCATCGTACCGCTGCCAGCCAAAACGGAGAAAGTGTAAGGAGCAGTTCCGCCAGTAACTGTGAAAATTTTAGAAGATGACGCCGCCATTGTGAATATAGCCGGTGAAATTTGCACATTGTCGGCTGCGGCCAGACCAAGCGAAGGGGCAAAGCCACCGTCAGCACCTTTACACGAAAATAAAAACAATAATGCGATTGTAAACTTCAAGCACCACTTAGCTGATTGCATCGGATCTCCTATCCTTTTTGTTACAAGGCTGTTTTCTATATCGACAAAAAACATTAAATTCTTTAATAAATTTTTGACTGTTTTTTACAGGCAGCAGTCTGATTATGAGACATTTTTACTGTTTTCTGTCTGCTACAGTTTAGACCTTGTATGTAGGTGTTTACTAAAACCGTCCTTATTACGTTTTACAGCGTTTAAACCACTTAAAGTATGAAAGGATAGCAACTCAGTTTTATTTTCTTGTTACAATTAGACACATTATTAAAAATTTTCTTAATTTATTAAATAATTGATTTGTATACATTTTTTGTGTCCTTAAACATTAATTATGTTTTCTATAAAAAACACTTTATTGAAATAATGGAGACCTCCAGGCGCTCTATATAAACAGAATCAATTGTGGCAATGGCGCTTCAATTTATAAACCTATTTGGAGATTGAAATCGGATCAACAATAACAAACGCAAAAGGCGAATATTCGATTGCAAAAGCATCTAGCACTGGACCTGTAGCCGCTGTTTGTACTGGCGGAACTTATCGTGACGAGGCAACTGGTGCTGATATCATTTTAATGGCTTCAAATGAAGTTGTTGCGATGGTTTCAGATATATCTCAGTAAAAAAAGCCTTTTTCCTTATTATCAAGAAAGGGGATGGGCGAAAGTCTGTCCCCTTTATAATTTTAACTAAGATATGCCGATACGGTAGTTATGCAAGATAGCACGCGCAGAAAAAAACGAATTCTTCGCCCTGAAGCGACAGAAGCAACTTCCAAAAGGGACGTTTTTTTATACCATGATTACCGCGCTTTTTTGAATGATGAAATAAAATACCAATCAAAAACTTTTGCAGGTGTTTCAATGCGCGCAATAGCACGCGATGCAAAAATAGCCCCTGGGTTTTTGTCCTTAGTACTTTCCGGAAAAAAGAATTTATCTGCAGATAAACTTTTTGATTTAGCCCGCGCTCTTTCCTTAAACCCCAACGAGCTGAATCATTTAGAATATTTACGCGCGTTTTGTGACGCCGATTTGCAAGAGGACCGAATAGAAGCTCTTGCTCGATTGCAGCGTTCGGTAGGATATCAAACAAAAAATCCTGCAGAACACCACGTTTTTCGCTATCTAAGCCGCTGGTTTTATGTCGTTATTCGTGAGATGGCCACCAAGAAAGGCTTTCAGGCGGATGCAAAATGGATTCAGTCGCAGTTGCAGTTCCAAGTTCCACTTGTCGATTTAAAGAACGCACTAGAGTTCTTAATTTCTCATAAATATATCAGTGTGCAAACAGACGGTGCGGTGCAAGCCTCCTCCGAAAATATTCGCTGCATGGGTGGCGTGTACCAAGTTGTTTTAGCACAGTTTCATAAAGAGATGTTTGATATTGCCACTAGATCGCTAGATGTTTTAAGCAGCCAGGAACGTTATTTAGAAGGCTATACGTGCTCTTTAACACAGCGACATTTTGCAGAGGCACAAAAAATTATTACCGAGGCCATCGATAAAATAGAAGCCCTTGAAAAATTAGCCCATCCTACCGATGCTACGGGCGATTCAAATGAAAATATTTATCATTTTTGTTTTTTCGGTATTCCATTGTTGAAAGTTGTTAAGAAGGAGAAAAACTGATGCGCCGATTTCATTTTTTTATAATCACCTGCTGATTTTAATATTTGCCTTAAACTTTAGTCGCTTCTACACTCGCATTTGATAATGACCCGCTAGCGGCCACGCCAAAAGAGAAAACTACTGCGGAATCCATACACAACGGAAACCGATCGACCCGCTCGTCGCTGATGAGCTGGCAGTTAAATTCCCCGAGAACATTCCCGCCATAGCTCCACTGGTAATTTCAGCGCCGCGGAAAACACCCGTGCTGGCAGGACTGATGTATAAATAACCCAAACCACCGTAGGGTGCTGATGATAGAGCAGAATAATCGCCTGCGGGACCAAAGTGATATTTGGCGTTATTTGAAACTCCGCCGATACTTCCATTTGTCGGATGACTAGCAGCTGTTATTATCGAAACAAAATCATTAGCTCCGAAGCTGGTCGAGTTGGTGTCGCGCACCCACTCTGATAAGTTGCCCGCGAAATCCCAGAGATAAGATCCACTGGCAAGTCGATTGACCCTGCGCTGATTACTCCAAGTTGTAAGATCGCATGTTTGGCCGGTGCCCGCACAGGAATCATTGTCATCGGCGACAGCCGCAAGTCCGCTGCCAGGAGAACCATCCGTGTGTCCCGTACTTAGTCCTCCAGAATTTCCGACCGTGCCGGTGGCCCAGTTAAAGCTTACTCCTTCAATATTTCTTGCGATCGTTTGCCACTGAGCATTCGAAATCAAATCGTACCCAGCACCTAAATTTGTGCAGGCCGTGATGCTGGCGCTTTGGCTTATCCAAACCCATAATGTACCTGTCGGTTGAGAAGTTGCCACGCTGCTGACGTTTTTCATTTCGTACTTGGCCGCACAAAAAAGGCTTGTCGTATATGGTGAAAGCGGTGCGATCGCAACAAAGTTTGATGGGCATTCCGTGACGTTCACGCTCGCCGTGTTGGGTGCTGTAAAATTTAAAGTGGCCGAGTTCGTAGCGATATCAGAAATGTTGCCGCCATTTAATTCTATAGTCGAAAGTACCGCGATGCCATTTAAATCGGATTCGCCTGACTGTACAGTATAGCGGAAATTTAAAACTGTAGTCCCAGTGCCTGATAGATAATTGGCGTAGCGGGTGGTCGAACCAATCGTTAAAACCAATCTTGGAGTTCCGGTCACATTTACAACTTCATTGAAGGTCAGAACAAAATTTAAAGCTTGTCCCGGAACATATGTCGCGCTGGCGGGCCCGGTGGCAGACTGGGCGCTAGGTGCGGTTGTGTCGACAAGAATTCCGGCTGTGTTGGGTGGAAGAAAAGACAAATCAACCAATCCTCCGGACGCATTTAAAATAGTTCCGTTGTTCATCTGAACTCCGCCAACTAAGATGCCATCGGTGTCGATCGCACCGGAATCTACTGCGTAACGGAAAACCAAAATCGTAGTACCGGTGCCGGAAAAGTAAGTAGCATATTTAGCTGTACCGCCGACACTTAAGACAATTCTCGGACTGCCAGCGACGGTAACGGCTTCGCTAAATGTTGCGGTCAAATCGATGTTTGATGCTTCTTTGTAACTGCCGCTCGCAGAAGTTGTTAAAGTAGTGATCGTTCCCGATGCCACGGGAGTAGTCGCTCCAGGGGCAGAGCCTTCGTCAGTTTTTTTGCAGCCCGAGTGAATAGAAGCCAAAGGTATAAGGCAAACGAGTAAAAAATTTTTGAATGTTTTTTTCATAGTTATTCTATTTTCATATACGTGCTTCAACGAAACAAATGAATATTTATATAGCTCTCCTATTGTATAGACCAATACTGACCAAAGGCCAGATTAGGAAT
>JAYUTU010000030.1:0-34447 GCA_043754975.1 Bdellovibrionales bacterium
GGTCAGCCAGTAGAATTCAAAATTACAAAATCAACTGGGTACAGAAATTTAGACGGCAAAACACTTGCGGCGCTAAAAAAATGGAAATTCTATCCCGGGCAAGAAGGTTGGGTAGAAATTCCATTTAAGTGGGATATTAAAGGTGGAGTTCAAGAAATGCCGACGCTGTTACGCCGGTACGGATCGAATTGAAAACTACTTATCTCCGAACAGAGTTTTTTGAGATTTAGTAGAACCTTTTGTTCGTAAAGCGGCTTTTCTTTTTGTACCAGAACGTGCTTTTTTATGTTTTCTGATAGTCTTTACTTTTTTAGTTTTTGAAGCCATTTTATACCTCTTTGAAATGTGTCGAAATTAAGAAGAATAAAGAACTATCAAAAAGGAACACCCAAGTCAACCGTGTGCCTATCTTCATCGCGATTCGAAACATTCGTTAAGTACCCGTAATGTAAGCCAAATTGCGGCCCCGAAAAGCCCAAACCAGCCGTTGTGAAGTTTTTAGAAACAACATTGTTGTTCTGGTAGCCCAATCGCACGATCAGCCATTCATTCATATATGTTTCAAGACCAGTCATATAGGTCAACCGATCCACCTTGTTTTCAGGTGCAGATTCAATATCGAAGCGAAAGCGGACAAAGTTATCAAATGTGTAGCTGGTACCTACTGCAAAGAGCTGCTGCTTTTGTAAGGACTTTTCAAGTTCTGAAGTCGATGAAAATGCCTTGTATCCGACAATTCCTAGCGAAATATTTTTAGCTATTGCGAATGAGATTCCAATGTCAGCAACCGTTTGCCGGTATTTTTTCTCTTCCGTCGCTAAAGATCTAGAGTATTCCACTAGTGATACCGTAGAACCAATTGATAACCGCGGCAAAACTGAAGTTGCGATCACTAAGGCCATATCTTGGGTCTTTAATTTATTGATATCTGTTTTTACAAAAGCTAGTGCTGCAGGGAACAGGGCTTCCTTGCCGTTGTCCGAAATGGTGACGCCCATTTGCTCGTTCGAGTAATTAAAAGAAAAAAATTGTGTTTTAAGTTTTGCCACACTTGCAGGATTTAATAAAACGCCGTCAATGGGTTCGATTGTGCCCCGCCCCGTGCCACCGGTCGCAGTTGAAACTGATCCCGCAATGGCGCTAGCAAACGTGGCGTTTGAGGTGATGAAAGACAAAACTACAAAACAAACAGCAACTGCGACAGTTATTTTTTTCATGAAGTCAGGCTAACAAAAGATAATTCTAAAAACTACAAGTTCTATCGTGTGCGCACACAAATACTGGCGAATTGGGCACAGCGTCCACCTGCTTTAACCGTATCTATGGGATTCAAATACGACGTGCCCTCTTGATTCGTTAGGTAACATTCGGTTGCTGGGTTGTAATTAACCCCGACATCCGTAGCAGCAAGCACAATATCTTTTGTCGGCAAATAACACTCCGTTTTTTTTGGCACTAAACACAGAGGCAAATACACATTTGTTGCAGGATCCTTCGGCCGCTTTGTTGGATCAAAAGCAGCGTTAGCATCATAGAAAAATCCTATGTCCCATGCGTCTTCAGTGTAGTGTCTGCGTAAATTTTTAACTTGATTACGAATGATCGAATCACTTAGATCTGCAGACGATAAAACTGAACACGAGGGTTTTGAAAGCTGCTGACCATTCCATGTCGTCTGCTGCATGATCACGTAACTACGACATGCCCAACTGCTGCCAGAAACTGGGGCTGCATCGATCAAATTCGATTCTGTGACATTTTTTAAGCCTGTATTTTTCCAACCTGCTGCAGCGGGGCTGACGGGTTGGCCAAACTGTAAGGCGAATGCCCGTCCGTAAGCTTTAGTCTTATCTTTTTCGTCTTTTCTTTTTGGCGAATTAAGTCCGTTATCAATACCCGTGGTTTCAGAACCCGTTAAACTGAGCGGACCGTACGTAATTGCTAAAATATATTTTTCGGCTGTGCCTAAATTAAATTTATTGCGCACAACTTCAGAATATCTTTCGCCGATACCTAAATTCTCGGAGCTGTTTGGCTGATTTTTATTAAACGACTCGTCAGCATAATTGGAATAGCCAAAGCCCGCTTGAATAGGAGCCGGCGTTGAATCCGCTTGCAAATTGTAAACACGGGGCCCCTCGGCCAAAACCACTCCTTGAGCATCGAAGCGAACATTTTTGGTCAGGTTCGTAAGAATAGGATCTTGAAACAGCGGATTTGTCACAACAACCCCATCGCGAGGCAAACTAAAAACCACTGGGCCGTTGGGCTGAATTAAATCATGAGCAACACTTAAATCTGCAGCTTTTCGAACGGCAAATTGCAAGTAGGCGTCTTTGTTAGAATTCGAGTTAACTAATAAATTTTGAATTTGTGCCGGTGTTACAATGTTGGATGGATAGCTGGGCTTTACTTTTTCACCGACATATTTCAGAAATTCAGAATTCAATTTTAGCCCAGCATTCACCGACCCATTACCAAGACTATCGGTGAACCCTTCGTTGGCGCCTAATTTTAGGCCGTGGACTCCTGCAGTATTTAAATTTTCACCCACGCACGAATTGTAAGAAATTGTGTCGACGACTAAATCATATGCAAACGGGGCATCTAGAACAATTTTATCTGCGACCGAGGACAACGATTCCTTGCCGCCCAATAGGCCAGTGTTTTGCTGAATCCCGCAGTTCTGAAAAAATAGCACAAGACCCGACACCAAAACGATAAGGATTAAGGTTTTCACAAACTTCATAGTAACACGTTCCGTTAGCTTTCGCCTTCAAGCTGAATTTACTGTTTCAGTATGATATACATTTACCATGAAAACAGTAATGGTCTTGACTATCGTCCAGTGGTTTTGCAATTTTTCTTACGGCTTTATTTTACCATTAGAAACGGTTTTATCTAAAACTGTCGCCCTGTCGGGAAATCAGATTTTCTCAGTCGAACAAGATGTGCTGTTTAAATTTGGCGCTGAAGATTTTGTCATCCGTGAAACGTGGCTTATCGAGGGAGATAAAAACTTACAGTTAACTGCTGTGGGGTTAGGGACTCTAAAAGACTCCTTCCGCATGATTACAATTTATAATGGCAAAAGTAAAACAACACTTTTTGGAAAAACAAAGCAAACGCAGTTAACAAATTCCGATTTTTTTGAAAAGTACCTCTCAGTGCGTTCGGCTGAATCGTTTAAAAATTATTTAAACCTATTGTCAATTCAGCCTGCAGTTCGCTTGTCCCGCGCCAGTGGGGCCTCGGCATTTGCTATTGGCGAAATCTCGCCACCTGAAACTAGTAAGCCCCAGCTTTGGATAGACCAAGATTCATTTCAGGTTCGCAAGCTGCGCTTCCTATCCCAAAGTGAAGTCAGCTTTGAAGATTACGAAACTTTTGGCAAATTGCCATACCCAAAAACCAAAAAAGTATCTTGGGGCGAGCACACGGCAACTATCAAAGTCCGTCAGGTCACAACAAAGGTTAAAGCTAATTTAGCCAGTTTTTATCCACAAAATTTAGATCAGCCATCAGAAGTTTTACTGACCAGCAAGGGCGATGTGGGCCTAGTCATTGAAGATTTTTACAAGAGATTTCGGTGAATTCTGATTCTGACGCCGCAGAAACTGTTCAAGTTGCCGTCGATGCACCCATCAAGTCACAGCTAACTTACTTGCAGAATGCAGAATTTCAAGTTGTCCGCGGGGATTTAATCCAGGCTCCGTTGGGAACGCGCACTGTTCGTGGAGTCGTTACTGGCCCAGCACCCACCACAAGTCAGCAAATAAATCCAGCGTCCATTGAAAAAAAATTTGCACTTAAACGTATTATTTCTGTAGATACAGAGTGGCCAAAATTAAAAGATCCGTTTTTAAAATGGCTTGAATGGGTCGCTCATTATTATGCTTACCCTTTGGGTCAGGTTGCTCAACTGTGTTTTCCACCTCTTAAAAAATCTGCAAAAGAGCGGGCCTCAAAACGGTCTGCAGTTGTGCCAACGATGAAGCCCCGGGCCGAGCACCCTTCAACCGATGAGCAGCGAAAGTGCATTTCAGAAATTGAAAAATTCTCTGAATTTTCAGTGCATCTTATTCATGGTGTCACTGGTTCTGGTAAGACTGAAATATACCTAAAGCTTTTTGAAAAAATTTTGCAGCAAGGTAAACGCGGAATTTTTTTAGTCCCTGAAATATCGCTTACTCCACAGCTCGTTCAACGTTTCGCTGAACGCTTCGGCAATCAAATTGCTGTTCTTCACTCGCAATTGACGGATCGCGAGCGCACAAATCAGTGGTGGGAAATTATAGCCGGTGATAAAAAAATATTAATTGGTGCTCGGTCCGCGTTGTTCTGCCCGCTTGAAAATGTAGGATTAATTGTCGTCGATGAGGAACACGAAGCCAGTTATAAGCAAGATGAAAAATTAAAGTACAATGGCCGCGATTCAGCAATTATGTTGGGTAAATTTATGAATTGTCCCGTCATTTTGGGATCAGCAACCCCAAGCTTAGAATCTTGGAAAAACGTTATCGATAAAAAGTTTCACTTACACCAATTAAAATCCCGAGTAGAAAATCGACCACTTCCAAACATTCAGGTTGTCGATATGCGCTTAGAAAAAGATTTAGAAAAAAAATCGGTAGAAAAACCATTTTGGCTTTCACAGCAGCTGTACAACGAAATGAAGCTTAAGCTAGAAAATAAAGAACAAGTGGCGTTGCTGCTAAACCGGCGCGGCATGGCCCATATGGTGCTTTGTCCCAGCTGCGGACATACAAAAGAATGTCCTAACTGTGACATCAGTCTAACGTTACATGCCCAATCGCACTTGATTTGCCATTACTGTGATTATCATGAAAATTTTAAAATTAAATGCAGCGACTGCAAAGAGGGCGAATTAACCCCGATGGGTTTAGGCACTGAGCGTGTTGAAGAGGACTTGAAAAAATTATTTCCCCAGGCCTGCGTTGCGCGTGCGGATCGGGATGAAATTAATTCGCGTGCTGAGCTTGAAGAACTGATAGATAAAATGGAAAAATCAGAAATTGATATTCTGATCGGCACACAAATGATTGCCAAAGGGCTAGATTTCCCAAATCTAAAGCTTGTCGGTTTATTGTTAGCGGATGTGGGTTTTAATTTACCTGACTTCCGCTCCTCTGAGCGCAGTTTTCAATTAATAACTCAGATGAGTGGTCGCTCTGGGCGCCATACAAAAAAAGATGAAAATCCAGGCCAAGTCATAATTCAAACCTACAACACAGAACATGACTCTTTAGTTTTTGCAAAAGTTCACGACTACGAGGGCTTTGTAAAAAATGAATTGGGTCATCGGCAACAACTCAATTATCCACCGTTTCACAAAATGACTGCAATTCGTGTTCAATCACTGTCTTTGGAAAAGGTAAAAAGCGCCTGCCATGCCATGGCGCAAAGAGCCCATGCGGCAAAGGAAAAATTTGCCGCTTACAATGAAATAGAAATTTTAGGCCCAGCCCAAGCACCGCTGGCAAAGTTGCGTAATCAGTTTCGTTATCACCTGATTTTCAAACATGCGCAGCCGCAGGTCTTAAATCAATTTGTTTTATTACTCATGGGCGATGAGTCGTGGGTTGAAAAGCAAGTGAAGGTCGTGGTCGACATTGACCCGATGAATTTATTGTAAAATAATAAATTCATGGTCACATGCCCGCAGTGCAGTCTAGAAACTCCTGAAATTTATCCTATTCAGGCCGAGCTGCGTGCAAAAATAAAAAGCGTTGATCCCCACTTCGAGCTGCAAGACCAAATTTGCAAATCCTGTATCACGGCGCTTCAACGACAAGCTTACGGAACCAAAGGTGTCTTACAGCAGCAAGAGCGCGCGAAAGACATGAAGAAAAAAAAGCTCTGGCAAAATCGAGTTGCTCTAGTTCGAAATGGTCATGCGTTAATGAAAAATCAATTGTTCTCAGAAGCTGCAATTTCATATGAAAAATATCTGCGCCTAGTTGAAGTGGTATTTAATTGTGGCCCCGGTCAACTGACTCCAGAAATGTTAAAGGAATCAGCGAAGACTGCAGAGCTTACTGTCATCACAGGAGTTTATTGGGACTTGGTGCGTATTTACGATGCCAGTGACAAATATGGCGGGCGGCAAAGGTTTGCAGCCAAGCAATTGGCAAAATTTATTTCTTACACTCCGATTTATGCAGACTTAGTAAAAAAAGCCCAAGTGTTTATGAAAAGCTCGCGGCATCCTGAGGTAATAAAAACTTTTTTGATCGCCAGCAAAGCGCAACGGGCTCGATGTTTTATTGCAACGTCTGCTTTTCAGGTGCCAAAAGCTGATGAAGTAACTGCGCTACGCCTATTTCGTGACACCGTCCTAAAGAAACATTTCTTTGGAAGAAAATGTGTCTATTTTTATTATAAAATATCTCCTTCAGTTGCGTGCTTTTTAGACCAGCAAAACTGGCTAAAACCAGCGATCCGGGCTGTTTTACGCTTCGTGATCAAATGCGTTAGAATGTAATAGCAAAGGATTTTCTTGCCACCTGAATCGCGATTGCCGATCGTTACAGTATGCACATCTACGATTATATCATCATTGGAAGCGGCTTAACTGGATTAACAATAGCCCAGAAATTATCAAGCGAGACAAAAAATGTATTAGTGCTTGAATCACTTGATGACAGTGGCGGAGCAAATAAGGCGGCCACACTTGCTGGTCAAGTAATTAACAATGGTTTAAGATTTTATCCAGCAACAGAATCGTCGCTAAAAGCTCTGGAAAATCTAGAGTCACAACTTGGGCTCAAATTAATCTCATCGATCGAGGAAAGTAATCCGCAAACTTATGAGGCCAGTGGATTTAAACCATTCATTGGGTTTGGCGATCACTCGCCTCCGTTCTATGATCAACTATCTTATTTTTTAAGTTCTAAACAGGTAAAACTTAATCTGCAGCCTTACCAGTGGGTTCAACACCTACGGGAAAAATTTACTGGCACTTTGTTGCTGCGATCTTTTGTTACTAAAATACATTTTGACGATGTGACGGCAAAAAATCCAAAAGTAACTCATGTGGTTGTTAATGGAAACAAAGCACTACACGGTCACAATTTCATTTTTGCATCACCACTCAAAGAGCTTGCTGCTGTGATGCCCGATGAAATCATGAATGCCCGATTAAAAAATAAAATTGCAAAAGCGAAAAGCTGGCAAGCTGTGTGTGTCGATTTGTATCACCCCGAATTAGCTGAGCAAAATAATAATCTTTTTGTACTTAACGGCACAACGGATGACGCCATTGGCCCTTGTCTCGGCCGTTTTATATCTAAAGACATTTCACAGTGGCTCAGTTTTATAGATTTTGATGTTGCAGAAGATACTGAAAATATCGGGCTCGTGCTGAAAAAAGTGAAACGACAAATTAAGCGCGCGTTCCCTGAAATTGCAGAAAAAATTCAAAAAGAGCGCATCTTTGTTTCATCGTCTATTTCAGGTGGGGACTTAAAGTTAAGTGCAAATCTGACTTACCCACACATCGCCAATTTTTGGATAGCGTCAGTCACTGCGGCCACGGCTCCGAACCTACTTGGTTCATTACAAACTGCTCAAATGATTACAGCTGCTTTAGGCTTTGCACCTAGCTTGCAACTTTTAGATGAAAGCTCTGATTTGGAACCTCAATTATAAATTTTGATCCCTTACCCAGTTTAGATTCAACCCGCACATGTCCATTTAATTTTTGAACCTCAGCATTTATAGAATCTAAACCTACACCGCAAAAAGTGTAACTACTGGCTTTTATAGAATATCTTAAATTATTGATATTGCTCAGTATTTTTAGAATTGACAGCATCCTCGTGCCAGCTTTAATTGTCGCGACCACGCGAAAGCATTTCTTGCTCTAAAAATTCCACTGTGATAACTCTGATCCCCACTATAACACACGACGATCATTAACACTGGTCTTGGCATTGGTTCGAAAGAACCAACTGAGCACTCTTAGATAACCTAAGCTCTGTTCGTCGGAGGCATAACCAGAAAAGGAAATACCATGGCACAAGTAACCATGAAAGAGATGTTAGACGCAGGCGTTCACTTCGGACACCAGACTTCGCGTTGGAACCCAAAAATGAAACCGTTCGTCTACACAGCTCGCGGAGGCATTCATATTATTGACCTTCAAAAGACTGTTGTTCGCGCCAACCAAGCCGCAGAATTCGTAAAAGAAATCGCAGCTGAAGGTGGAGCGATGATTCTTGTTGGAACAAAAAAACAAGCTATCGAACCTATCCAAGAAGCAGCTCGCCGTTCAGGTCAGTACTTCGTCACTAAGCGCTGGTTGGGCGGAATGTTAACAAACTTCCAAACGATCAAAGCATCTATCGATCGTCTTCGCAAAATCGATGCGATGAAAGAAAAGGGCGATTACAATTTATTAACTAAAAAAGAGCGCGCTGGTTTAGACCACGAAGCAACTCGTTTGACTGAATACCTAGAAGGTATCAAAGACATGAAGGCATTGCCTAAAGTCATGTTCGTCGTTGATTTGCCAAAAGAACACATCGCGGTTCTAGAAGCTCGTAAACTAGGAATCAAGATCGTAGCTATCGCAGATACTAATTCTGATCCTGATTTTGTCGATTATCCAATTCCGGGAAATGACGATGCTATTCGTTCAATTAAATTATTCACTAATTTAATTGCTGATTCTTTCATTGAGGGTGCAAAAATTTGGGAACAAAAAATGCGCACTCAAACAGATAAAGCATCTGATTCAGCAAAAGAGATGGACACGCAAGAGCAAGCGGCTAAGCGCCCAGCTCCTCGTGGCGCTAAACCAGAAGAGAAAAAACCAGCGGGTCCTTCAATTGTTAAAGCCAACAAAACGCGTAAGTTAGTTGCCGCTGGAACAGCTGAAATCGTTGAAATCGAAGCTGAATTAAATACTGAAGAAAAAGCAAAAGACGACGCTGCAGAGTAATCTGCAGTTTCTACTTTAAAATCTAAATATTACTTAAATTAAACGAAGGAGACGTCATGTCTATATCTGCGTCACAAGTAAAAGAGTTGCGTGAAAAAACTAGCGCCGGAATGATGGATTGCAAAAAGGCTTTAGAAGAATCTAAAGGCGATTTCGAAGCCGCTGTAGAGTGGTTACGAGTTAAAGGTCTTTCTGCAGCTGCAAAAAAATCTGATCGTATCGCTGCAGAAGGTTTAGTAAATGCTGCAACCTCTGGAACAACTGCTGCAGTTGTAGAAGTAAACTCTGAAACAGACTTTGTTTCTAGAAACGATAACTTCAAAGCATTCGTAGCTGACATTACAAAACACGTTTTAACATCGAATCTGACCACACCCATTTTAGAACAGCCTTATACAAAAACTGCTGGCAAAACTGTTGGTGACGCTTTGAAGGAAGCCATTGCTTTCATCGGTGAAAATATCGTTATTCGTCGTACTGAAAAGTACACAGTGACCGGATCAGGTTTAGTCCACACCTACATCCACGGCGAAGGTAAAATTGGCGTGATGATCGAAGTCGGCGCGGCTCATGCAGCTGCCGCTGCGTCTGCAGCTGCAAAAACATTTGCAGCTGATGTGTGTTTACATATCGCCGCAATGAATCCAATGAAGGTTTCTTCTGATCAAATTCCTGCCGAAGTAGTTGCCAAAGAAAAAGAAATCTTAAAGGCAAAAAATTTAGAACAAGGAAAAAAACCAGAGATGATTGAAAAAATTGTTGAAGGTCAAATTCGCAAATACTTGGCAGAAAACAGCTTGTTAGATCAACCCTTCGTGAAAAATCCCGACCTAAAGGTTTCTGATTACATGAAGGAAGCTGGCAAAAAAGCCGGTGGCGATTTAACGATTAAGCGTTTCGCTCGCGTTGAATTAGGTGCTGGAATCGAAAAGAAAGTTGTCGATTTTGCCGCTGAAGTTGCTGAACAAACTCGTAACCACTAGTTTTTAGTTTTTTCTCTGAACTTTTCCTGAAGGGGGCCTTTGCGTGAGCAAACCAGTTTACAAAAGAATTCTTCTTAAGTTAAGTGGTGAGGCCCTTGCCGGAAATCAAGGTAGCGGAATTAACTCCGCTACGATCAAACAAATCGCAAAAGACATCAAACAAGCCCATGAAACTGGCGTTCAAATAGGCCTGGTGATTGGCGGCGGAAATATTTTTCGTGGAGTTGCGGCGTCTGCGCAGGGAATGGACCGAGCAAGTTCTGATTATATGGGGATGCTAGCGACATGTATTAATTCTCTGGCGCTGCAAGATGCTTTGGAAAAAGAAAATGTTCCAACGCGCGTGCAATCAGCCATTGAAATGAATGAAATTGCTGAACCCTACATCCGCAGGCGAGCTGTTCGTCATTTAGAAAAAAATAGAATTGTTATTTTTGCTGCTGGAACTGGAAATCCATACTTTACAACCGATACAGCAGCAGCCCTGCGTGCCATGGAAATTAATGCTGAAGTCTTGATGAAAGCCACTAAAGTGGATGGAATTTACGATAAAGATCCAACCAAGCACAGCGATGCCGTTCGTTACGAAAAAATAACTTATATCGATGTGCTCAAGCAGGGCCTGCAAGTAATGGATTCAACAGCCATAAGTCTTTGTATGGATAACAAGCTTCCAATTATGACTTTTGATCTTGCCAAGAATGGCAATATATTTAAAGCTGTTGTTGGCGAAAAAATTGGCACTTTGGTCCACTAAATTTTAATCAACACCTAACTAGCGCGGAGAGTTTACCATGTTAGATCAGAATAAAAAAAATGCTCAAGCCAAAATGGATAAAGTTTTGGTTTCATTGGGCGAAGATTTTAAAAAAGTTCGTACTGGCAAAGCCCAAGTATCAATGTTGGATTCCATCCGCATTAACTACTATGGTCAGATGGCTCCCCTGAATCAGGTGGCGTCGGTATCCACTCCTGATGCAAAAACATTTCTGATTGCCCCTTGGGAATCAGCAATTCTAAAAGATATCGAACAGGGCATCGTAAAGTCAGACATTGGCATGGCGCCAATTAATGACGGCAAAGTAATCCGGTTAAAAGTTCCTGACCTTACCGAAGAGCGCCGCAAAGATTTAGCAAAACAAGTTAAAAAAATTGCTGAGGACGCGCGCGTTGCCGTTCGTTTGTGCCGTCGTGACGCCAACGAAGAAGTTAAAAAAGCCCTCAAAGACAAATTAGTTAGCGAAGACGAAGCTAAAAAAGCAGAAACTGATATTCAGAAGCTAACAGACGATGTCATCAAAAAGGTAGATTCGGTTACTGAAGAAAAAGAAAAATCTATTTTAACTATCTAACATGACCATCGAAAAGAAACAAAATTCATGGCTGCTCGTTTAGAACATGTCGCGATTATAATGGATGGTAACGGTCGCTGGGCGCAGCTAAAAAATAAGCCGCGCACTTTTGGCCACGTTAAAGGTGCGCGAGTTGCAAAAAAAATAATTACTCACGCAGCGAATTCAGGATTAAAAAATCTAACATTATACGCTTTTAGTACTGAAAACTGGCTGCGCCCCCAGGCCGAGGTTTCATTTTTAATGCGGCTGTTAAAGCGCTACTTAAAAAAAGAAACAGAAAACTTAGTTAAAAAAAATATTCGCTTTAATGTTATTGGCGAAATCGAAAAATTACCTAAAGATATTCAATTCGCCATCGAGCAAACTAAAAAATTAACTTCACGAAATACAGGCTTACACCTAACCTTTGCTATGAGTTACGGCTCACGACAGGAAATACTTCTAGCAGTACAAAGCATTGCTGAAAAATACAAAAACAACGAGATAGATAAAAATCAGATCACCGAAAGTTTAATGAATTCCCACTTAATGACTGCGACTATTTCCGATCCTGATTTAATTATTCGCACCAGTGGTGAAAGTCGCCTATCAAATTTTATGATGTGGCAGGCTTCGTACAGCGAATTGTATTTTTCGCCAACACTTTGGCCTGAGTTTACTGAAAAACATTTTGATCACTGTTGCCAAAACTTCTTTCAACGCGAACGACGCTACGGCCGTGTGATTGTGAAAAATGAAGAATCTTTCCTCTAGAATAATATCTGCACTCATTGCCATTGTGGTTTTAGTACTGGCTATTTATTTTGGCCGCGAAAAAGGTATTTACGTTTTTGTTTTATTTGCTGTTGTGCGCGGCTCTTTTGAAGTGGCTCGCATGTTTTTTACTGCTGACCATCCCCCGTTTATTAAACGGCTGTTTGTGTCCCTATCGACCATCGTGTTTCTTATCGTCACCCAAGAGCCTCTGCGTTTTATATCTGGAATTGCAATCATTCTTAGTTTTGTCTTGGTGGCCAGTTTAGGAATATTATTTCATCGCTATTTTAAAAATCTAGATCAGATTTTAACTTTTGTTGCTAAGAGCTGCTTGGGTTTAGTTTACACCTGCTTTTTACCTGCAGCTGTCGTGTGGACGTCGCAGTCCAATAACGGCATCGAATGGTTTCTTTGTCTGTTGACGGTGATTTTTGCTGGTGACATCGGAGCCTACATTTTCGGTGTCAGCTTTGGTAAAACAAAAATTGCTCCGCTTCTGTCGCCAAATAAAAGTGTCGAGGGCGCGGTCGGCGGCCTTATTTTCTCTACTGCTGTTGCCGGCGCCTTTCATTTTTTGTTACCCAACACACCTTTGATTGTTCTTCTGCTGTGCGGCTTATTGGGTGGAATACTGGGCCAAATTGGAGATTTTTTCGAATCATTAATTAAGCGGGTTTCTGGGGTTAAAGATTCGGGCTCTATCATGCCGGGGCACGGCGGCGTACTGGATCGCCTAGACGGAGTGCTATTAGCGGCGCCTTTGTTTTATTTAGCTGCAACCTATTTCCCATTGTGAGATCAAGCCGCAATCTTTGCCGCGCCGGCAGCCCAAGAGCAGCGCCTGCTGTAGGTGGTCTGGGTGGTCTGGGATTTGGTACAACCCATCTAGACGTTTCCTAGGTATTTGTTAAACTAGAAAATATGAATATATTAGAATTTTTCCAATCAACGTCTTCTGGTTTTTTTTCGGGAATCATCCCGTTCATTATCCTGCTCGGAATCTTAATTTTCGTCCATGAGCTAGGTCACTTTTCGGTGGCTCGCTGGTGTGGAGTTCGTGTCGAAGTTTTTTCTTTGGGTTTTGGTAAAAAAATATTTAGCTACAAAAAGGGCCATACCACTTACTGCATTTCAATGATCCCGCTTGGGGGTTATGTAAAAATGTTTGGCGAATTAAATAGCGACAAAATTATACCTGAAGCTGAACAATCTGAATCTTTTAATCACAAAACAGTCTGGCAGCGTATTGCCATAGTTTTAGCTGGCCCGTTGATGAATTTCTTTTTTGCTGTACTTGTGTTTAGTTTTATTTCCGCAATCGGCGAAGAAACGCGTGCGCCAGTTCTTGCGGAAATTCAGGCGCAGTCTGTCGCTGAAACAGCAGGATTAAAGGCCGGCGACCGGGTCTTAAAAATAGACTCTAAAGATGTAAAAACCTACGAGGACTTCCAAAAAATTCTTAATCAATTTCAGAATGCTAACGTCACTGCACAAATTAAATCAGTTGATGGAACCACGAAGGAAGTTTCTCTGCCCGTGGCATCAATAAAAAATCCTAATATTTTTTCTACTGATAAAACTGTCGGGGACATCGTAGGAGTTCTTCCCCTAGCGCGTGGTACAACTGTAGGTGTAATTGCTGGATCGGTAGCTGCCCAAGCTGGCTTTCAACCCGGTGATGAAATTACACAAATCAATGATGCAAAAGTTTCGCGGTGGAGTGAGCTCGAGCAAATAATCACTACAAACAATAGTCCTATCCGTTTTATGGTTGACCGCGAAACTGCTGGAAAAAAAGAAAAAGTTTCCTTAACACTGGGTCAACGACAGGCCACTGCCGGATCCCCTGAAATGTCCGTAGCAGCACTTGGATTTGAGCAACCTGATTTATTTTTAGATTTAATTGTTAAAGATTCCCCTGCAGAAAAAGCAGACCTTAAACGCTTTGATAAGATCGTCGCCATAGATTCTGAGCCAGTTCTTAAATGGGAGCAGATTTTAAATAAAATTAAATCCTTTGACGGCAAAGATTCATTAACGGTTAAAATTCTTCGTGATGGAACTGAGCTAACTAAAAAGATCACTCCACAAGTTACCAGCCAGATGACTGCGCAGGGAAAAGAAGACCGTCGGTACACAATTGGAATATTACCGTTTATTAATTATTCTCAGCCCGAGCTGGTGCGCGCGAAAGCAGACAATTTATTTTCTGCGCTTATGAAGGGAACTAGCCGAACTATTGATATAAGCTCGATGACAGTCGTTTCTTTTGTTCGATTATTTCAGGGTGAAATTTCGCATAAAAATGTTGGCGGCATGCTTTCCATTGGAAAAGCTGCAAAAGATTCTTATGAAAGCGGATTGCAGTCATTCCTGATGACGATGGGAATTTTATCAGTCAGCTTGTTTGTATTAAATTTGATGCCGATTCCAGTTTTAGATGGAGGCCATCTGATATTTTACGGTATTGAAGCCATCAAGGGCTCGCCGCTGGGGATTAAGAAAATGGAAGTTGCCCAGCAAGTCGGTTTTCTTTTATTAATGGCACTTATGTTTTTGTCGATATTTAATGACGTTAATAAATTTATTTTTAAATCATGATATTTTTAGTTTGTGAATCCAGCACGCTTCTAGGAAGCGTGGCGGTGTTTCAAGATGATCGGCTGCTTGCTTCAAGAAACTCACTGCGCCAGGGTTCGCATACCAATGTAATCAATCGTTACGTCCACGAAGTACTTGCTGAAGCCAGCATAAAATTATCTGCGATAGATTTATTTGTCAGTGGTATAGGGCCTGGCAGCTTCACAGGGATACGAATCAGTTTAAATTTAATAAAGACATTTGCCTATTGTCACAATAAGCCAGTCTTAGGAATAAATTCGTTAGAAAATTTGGCAAATCAAGTTGCTGATGATTCGCTACCCATTATAAGCATGATCAATGCTTATAAAAATATGGTTTATATAGCTACTTATTCTAAAAGCAGTTCGGGTTTGAAAGAGTTAAAGCCGCCTGAAGTGGTGCGGGTGCAGCAGCTAGCTAACTATATTACTACAAACAGTGTGGTTACCGGAGATGGATATATCGCCTATGCGGAGTACCTATCCAATCACCTAAATTCTAAAACTAAAAGCTTCATTCACCGCCCAGCCCAGCTGCTCGATGAGCCTGTCGCCAGTGCCACTGCAGATTTGGTTATACAAAAAGCTGCATTTGCCACCCACTGGTCTAATTTTTTGCCATTGTATTTGCGTGCCTCGGAAGCAGAAGAAGTGCAGCAGGGTATTAAATACCAACCCTTAACGTAACTGTTAGTTAGCTGTTAATAAGCGTTAATTTAGCGTTAGTCTCATTCGAAATTATAAAATTTATCCTATTATTTGCGCTATATTAAGAATGCTAAAAAATTTAAACATTTTATTGATCAAAACGAATAATGGGCCGTATCATAAACCAAGATGAACACAGAAACTAAGCATGACTATTATGAAATCCTAGAAGTTCCCCAAAATGCAACTCAGCAGGAAATTGCAATTGCCTATCGTAAGGCTAAGCGTACGTATTCAGCTCAAAATCCTGCCTTATACACTATGTTCGACAAGGCCGAAGCCGATATGCTGCAAAATATGATCGATGAGGCTTTCGCTGTTTTAGGAAATGATACGTACCGTAATATTTATGAAAAAAGACGCCAGGCAAAAATATTTGATGAGGCTGAATTATCGATCGATTCCATCAAAGCAGCTGGACTTGAGTTATTCGCAGAAACTAACCCGAAAAAAATATTCGAATCAACAGCCACTGCAGCTTATGAAATTGACGACGCTTTCGAAAAAGAAATCACAGATCAAGTGCAGTGGACTGGCCAATTTCTTCAGCGTGTTCGCGAATATAAAAATGTCAGTGTCGAATCGCTGACTGAAAAAACAAAAATTAACACCTGGTACATTCATGCGCTTGAAAAAATGGACGCTAATAATTTACCGGCACCTGTTTTTGTCCGCGGGTATATCATACAAATCGCTCGAAGCTTAAATATTGACGATAAGATCGTGACAGATTCGTATATGAAAATTTATAAGAAAGCTCTTGAAAACTAAAGTCGTTGTCACCGAGCCAAAAGATGTTGGCCAGCGACTTGATAAATGGCTTATGCAAGATGCCGACATCAGCTCACGCAGTTATGCCCAGGATTTAATTCAAAAAAATCACATTCGGGTCGATGAATTACCAGTAAAGCCGTCGCACATTTTAAAACTAAATCAAAAGATTTCGATTTCGATTCCAGAAGTCATTGCTACAGGATTACAGCCCTATGATTTGAAGCTTGATATTTTACATGAAGATACAGATCTCATCGTCCTGAATAAGCCCTCTGGGCTTGTTGTGCACCCTGCGGCAGGCCACCAACAAGATACATTAGTTAACGCTCTTATTCATCACACCACCGAGATGTCGATGAAAAATGAGTTGCGACCAGGCATCGTGCATCGTCTGGATAAAGAAACCAGTGGTTTGCTTGTCATCGCTAAAAATAATCAGACCCACGAGGCCTTAGCACTGCAGTTTAAAAACCGAACGACTCATCGGATTTACTACGCCATTGCCGAGAAAGAAATGCATAAGGATAGTGGGACCTTTCAGTCTTTTTTGGCACGGCACCCAGTAGATCGAAAAAGGTATTCGTCTTTGAAATTAAACAACCAAATTATTCGTCAGAATAAAAGCTCGGTAACCGATATTGTCAGCAGTGGAAAGTGGGCAATTACCCATTACAAAAAAATAGCCGCAGTTCATTTAGATAAAAATTTGGCGTTAACCTATTTGCAGTTGAAACTGGAAACTGGACGAACTCATCAAATCCGCGTTCACATGAGTGAAGCTAATCATCCGCTATTTGGAGATCTTGTTTACGGTGGTTCTCACGCCTATTACAAAAAATATTCGCTGAATCGTTTTTTCCTGCACGCCGCTGAGCTTGGGTTTACACACCCAACGACTCAAAAAAATTTGCTATTCACAGTTCCTTGGCCAGAAGCTGATCGAGCAAAAATTAAGGATTTCGGATTTAGTCATGCACTTCCAGGAATCTGAAATCGGCTATTTTTATAGTGATGCTCACATCTACGTCTTTTTTGGCAAGGCCCAGTCATCGCTGCAAATTTTAAAAAGCAATTTTCCTGAGATTCAATTTTTAAACGTGCGCCAAACCCATTCAGACACTGTCGTGGTGGCTAGTCCGCACCCACAAGATGCAGACGCCCACTGGACAAATAAAAAAAATGTTGGCCTGTTGATATCGACTGCAGATTGCTTACCAATACTGATACATAATAAAAATTCAAATACCGTAGCTGCAGTGCATGCCGGGTGGAAAGGCGTCTGTAACCAAATTACCTATAAGGCATTAACTGCTTTATCCACTGATAAATCCACAGCCACAGATTTTAGTATTTTTTTAGGTCCTCATATTCAACAGCAAAGTTTTGAGGTGCAAAATAATGTTCTCGATCTGTTGTTAAGCTCATCACACGAAACCGATCTGTCGGGACACTTTTCCAACAAAGACAAAATTCTTGTAGATTTGAAAAGTATTGTTTTGTCGCAAGCTAATGCATGCATTGGTAAAAATTTCAATTTTTGTGAATTAAACTTAGATACTAAAACCAATGCCAAATTACATTCTTACCGCCGTGACCACACTGCTTCCGGTCGCAACTTAAGTTTTATTTTTTTAAAATAGAATTTTCTTAATAAAGTATTTATCCCTAATGCGTATTAAAAAAACACCACATACTGTATTTGGTTTTAATATTTTGTAAGAATTTAAAAGTCATTCTAACGGTGGGGTAAAAATGATGTTTAAGTTGCCAACTTATTTTCGAGTAAAGTCTGAGTCTAAAAGATCCGTGGATACGTCCTGGGAGACCTCAACGATCACAACTGAGAAAAAGCTGTTGTGCAGATCATTGGTCAGTGCGAATAGCACCGAAGAGGGCTTCGCTGCTGAGGATATGTACGCCATGGCGCTTTCAAATAGTTTTGTTTCCACATTTAAAACATTAGCGACCGAGTCTGACTTGCATTACGAAAATCTGAATGTGTTAACAACCCTAGGTATTGATCGCAATAGCAAAGGACTGATTTGGCTATCAACGGCTGATTTTAAAGTCACTTTACACCAGCCTTCTAGCAATGACTTGGCGGTGAGTATTTTAAACCGGACTTCTGAATGCTGTTTGGTTCTGAATTCAATTAATACGGACAAGCATTTTCAGTTTGAAATAGTTGGTCAATAAGTGTTCTAATTTCGCATGAGCGAAAAAAAGGCAATTGAAAAAATAAATAAGGCCGGTGCGCTTTTAGTATTTCCGCTTAATAACAAAAAAGAACCTAAATCATTGTGGTCTGAATTTTATCCAAAATCGAAACTTCGCTGGGAGTGGGACGCAGATTCTGATTCACGTGTCAGATCGATGTGGTATTTAATGAAGACGCTGTCGGAATGCCGACACGTCGTTTATTCAAAATGGTATCAGGGTCGAGCCACTTTTTTTTCTCGTGAGCTGTTTACAGCATTACTTTGCGTGGCGCAAAGCGAGATCTTTTCTCAGTTTCGGCTTTCGCGACATGGTAAAAATATTCTTGAGATTTTAGAAAGTGATTCCCCATTATCTACAAAGCAATTAAAAAAAATGACTGAGCTTCAGGGTAAAGATAATCAGGCTGCATACAATCGAGCGACAAAAGAATTATTCGCAAATTTTTATATAATAGCTTTCGGTGAAGTCGATGACGGAGCCTTTCCATCGCTTGCGTTGGGTGCGACTTCGGTTTTGTACGAAGATCTTTGGACTGAAGCTTTAAAACTAAATCCAACAAAAGCAAAAAAAATTGTGGATACTTACATGCCTGCACAAAGTTTAATGCGTGCGTATCTTAACAAACAAAAAAGCTGATTAATTAATAACTTTTCTTAATCCCATGTACGGCTGCAACACAGTGGGTATCGAAACACTGCCATCACTGTTTTGAAAATTTTCCAGAATTGCCACAACTGTTCGGCCGACAGCTAAGCCGCTACCATTTAAGGTGTGCACAAACTGTGGTTTTCCACCGTCTTTGGGTTTAAAACGAATGTTTGCTCGCCGGGCTTGAAAGTCTTCAAAATTGGAACACGAACTAATTTCGCGGTAGGCATTTTGACCCGGCAACCAAACTTCTAAATCATAAGTTTTAGCAGAGCCAAATCCCATATCCGCAGTACAGAGAAGCATTTTCCGATACGGAAGCTCTAAAAGGCTTAGGACCTTTTCGGCGTGGTTCGTTAAATTTTCGTGGGTCTCAGCAGATTTCTGCGGATGACAAAATGTCATGAGCTCTACTTTGTTAAACTGATGTTGTCGGATAAGTCCTTTGGTATCTTTTCCGTAACTGCCGGCCTCTGAGCGAAAGCACGGAGAATAAGCGCAGTAAGAAATAGGAAGCTGATCTTCGTTCAGTGTTTCGTCGCTATAATAATTCGTGACTGGTACTTCGGCTGTGGGAATTAAATAATAATCTGTATTTTCCAGATGAAAAACGTCTTCTTTAAATTTAGGAAACTGTCCCGTACCGGTTAGGCTTTTAGTATTCACAATAAACGGTGGGATCATCTCGGTATAGCCATGTTGGGTTGAGTGTAAATCCATCATAAATTGAATGAGGGCGCGTTCCATCTGTGCCCCGGCACCTTTTAAAAAGGAAAACCGAGCCCCAGTTGTTTTGCCAGCACGGTCAAAATCAATAAGATTTAATTTTTCGCCGATTTCAAAATGCTCTTTAGGTTTAAACGCGAACGTTTTTATCTGGCCCACAGTTGTTACAATTTTATTGTCTTTTTCAGACGTGCCAACGGGAACACTGCTATGTGGCTTATTTGGAATTGTCATCAGCAGATGTTGGACATCACTGTCGACCTCTGCAGACTTGGCTTCCATTTCTTTGACTTTAAGTTTTAAGCTTTCAAGCTCGGTCAACATAGCGCTTGCATCTTTACCTTCACGCTTAAGCTTTCCAACCTCACCACTGAGTTTATTTTGGTGTGCTTTTGCGGACTCAGATTCAGTCATCATTTCTTTGCGCTTAATATTAAGGTCCATGATCTGATCTAAAATGGCTGTGCTTGTAGCCCGATTAATTAGTCCTTGTTTGTAATCATCATAATAGCTTTTTCCGCTGTCAGATTTTTTTTCAAGCATTTTTATGTCGATCATAGAATCTCCTGCAAGCACAGCTCGGTTTTAGTAATCATGGGGCTACCATGATGTACAGCCGCATTAAGGAGATTACAAGAACACAGATAAGATCAAAAATCAAAATCTGTAATATTGAAAACCGGCCTAGAAATAAATAAATCACCGAAGTGAATAAAGTCGTAAAAAAAATTAGCATGAGTGTTCCACTCTGCATCATTTCTTGAATAATCAGCGAAAGAATCAGCGCCAAAAATATGCCGGACATAAGCCGCAGTATTTTTTGGCTTACGGTAACAGTCGAGTTTCGGGCGCCTTGCTGAAGGTTACTAGCCATTGTTTTTAAGTTTTCAGTTAGTCCCATGTTAATCCTTTATTTACGAATTCGGCCTTGCACGACGTTTCGGTCAGGGGCATTCGGTGATAATTCTAAATACGTTTCAAAGGCCTCGTTGGCATCTTTAAATTGTCCTTTTTTCTCAAAAATATAACCTTGTTCACGATAAATTTCAGGATAACCTGACTCTTTTTGCATAGCAATATTTAGCATGTCTTCAGCAATCTCAATGGCATCGCTTTTACGATAACAGATAGAGCTTTTAACATACAACTCAGCGCCTGAGGGTCGAAGCTTAATTGCCATTGAGTATTCGGCTGCACATTCTGCAAACTGTTCTTTTCGATAAAATATTTCAGCTGCAAGTAAAAATGGATCAGCTAAGTTGGGATTTTTCTTTTTTTCTTCTTTGACGAATTGGACTGCTTTTTCGAAATCTCCAAGCTCTAGATAGCACTTCGCTAAATAATAAGACACCCGTGGAAAATTACTATTGATCTCATTGACAACATCAAATTTTGCCAACGCCTGAGTTATCTTCGCTTGAGCCTCTTTGCCGCTGGCAGTCTCTAATAACAGCTTGGCATTTGAAAATAATGGCTCGACATCACTTGGATCTAATGCAGATGTTGCATTGTAATAGCGCTGTGCTAGATCCGCCTTATTCATAGCACGGTAGCTTTCTGCCAAGCCAAAGTTTGCTTTTTTGTTTTTTGCCTCAAGCTCTACAACCTGCAAATACTCGACAGAGGCCTCAGAAAATTTTTCTTCCTGAAAATAGAATTCAGCCAGAGCAATTCGGTACTCTGACGTGTAAGGGAACCCTTTAATTAAACCTTTTAAATAGCTTTCTCCACGAAGCGGACCGTACAGAGCTGCTAAAAATTTTGCGTACGTAATTTGGGTTTCAGGCAGTGATGGCTCAAGTTCAATGGCCCGACCAGAAAGACGTTGCGCTTCTTTGAGCGAGTTTTGTTTTCGATCCTCATCTTCTTTTCGAGCGCTATAGAACTTGGAATAGATCGCTATGTGCGCTAACGAAAGGAGTGATAGTAACTCCACATCAGCATCATACAATTTTAATGCCTTTTCACCAAACTGGATTGCTCCTAGCATATTATTTTTTCGGTATTCTAGAAGCGCTTGGCCCTTAAAAATTTCGTAGTTTTGCGGAGATTTTTTAGCTCCAGCTTGTAATGTTTTTGCAGCATCCCCAAAATTGTACCTTTGCGATTCATAATCAGCTTTTAAAGCGTACGCTGCGATTTGATTGGGATCTGCCACAATGGATTTTTGCACCCAGTTAATGGCTTCACGTGACTGATTCAATATCCAAAGGCTTTTCGCAGCTTTCAGTGCTGCCGTGGCGTTGCCGGGATCCAGTTCAAACGCGGCCTTGTATTGTGCGACTGCAGCCAAGTGATCCGTTGTCCTAGCAAACTGGTCACCAATAAGAATTATTTCCGATTGTGCATTTTCAACTTTTTCATCACCACCAAGTGTAATCACGAGTTCTTTCAAACCACGATGGCTTGGATTAATTTGGTATCCTAGCTCAGCCACTTCTAACGCTTTAGAGCGATCTTTCTTTTCGATGAGCAATTGTGCATAGGCCAACAAAGCATCGACATGAAACATTTTTGGAACTGTTTGTTTCATTGAGAATCCCGTCGAGAAATACTGGTTTGCTTTCTCAGCGTTTTGAAAACCATTAAATTCTACAAGCCCTAATCCGTAGAGTGCTATTTTAGATTCTTTATCTAGATCAAAAATATTTTTAAATTCAGTGCGTGCTTCAATAAATTTTTTCTGTTTGTAATACATGCGGGCCAAGCCTATGCGGGGAGTCACCCACTTTGTCCAGAGCTGCGACGCTTGCTGGTAATAGGCACCGGCATTAACATAATTTTGTTCGTACTCAAGCATTTCTGCTTTCATCAAATAAAGAAACGGTCCTAAACTGAAACGCTCATCGACCACTGTATCTAAAGTCTTTTCAACTAAACTTCGTGCTTCTTTAAACTGACCCTTTACGGTCAAATACGATGCCTGACAGGCTTCGGAGTATCCTGAAATTGGGTTAATGCTGCGAATATTTTGTGTGACTGTAAGTATACTTTTAACATCGTGGACAGATTGCTTGGTATAGGGCCACAACTGATAATAAGCCATGCACAATAATCCCATGGCCTCTAAGTCCCGCGGCGCCGCTTCGACTGCAGAAACTAAATTTTTCTGCGCCAAAAGAAGGTCCTCAATCTGACCCTTTTGAAAATACCCTGCCGCTTTTTTCTTAAAGTCTCTATTGTCCGTTGCCTGTGTGCGAGAAGTAAAATTAGGAGCTACTAACACCCACCCCGAGCGCTCTTTTGTGCCCGAGCCAAGTATTAAATAGCCGATAACCAGCGCCAATGCTGCTCCGGCCAAAATGAAAGGTAAAAACTTTTGAAGCTCTTTTTTTTGTAACTGTTTAAGACTTGATAACTGGATATCTTCTGAAATTCGCGGAGGTAACCCGGCGGCTAGGGGCTGAGTTCGTACAGTGATTGATTTTGAATTTGGTTCCAAACCAAAGGTCTGCAAACCTGGTGGAATTTGCAGGTCCTTGAGGTCCTTAAAATCTTTTTTTTCATCTTTATCTTTTGTCGGTTCATGTGGAGACGCTCGGATGACAGTTTCCGCATCCATTCGTTGTGCTTTTTTTGAATCGACTTCAACTGGATTTTCTAGGGACTCGAGCAATGCTTCATAAAATTCCGGTTGTTTATTTAATGATTTCCATTCGCCTTCTGGGTATGCGCAGATGCGTTCGTTACCATTGAAAATGCCAGAGGCAATCATTTTACAGACCGCATCCGTAGAATAAGGCCCCTTAATTTGATCGGCTTCTAATTTTATTACCCAACGGTCTGCATCGCGTTTCATGTTTCAGTTATTATAAAAAGATCTGCGGCACTATGGCAGTTTATACAGTGAGGTAGACCCAACTCATGACCAAAGTCCACAGTTGGAACCACTGAAAGTTCCAATCTGGAACTAAAACTTTAGATTGGCAATTTGCAAACGCTTTGTTTTTCTTTTGAGGACTATCAAAGCTGGCACAGCAGTTGCTTTGTTCGATTGCTATGATGAAATGGATAATTGCGACTTACATTATTTTAGTTTTGGGTTTTTCCGCAAAAGCCCGCGCAATCAGTCTTGAATCTAACCCTGCTTTAAACAAATTAAATCATTCGGCAAAAGGGTCGCAACAGCTAGAAGTCCAGGATCCCCTCCCAGAAACTAGCTTTGAGACTCTTAACCGGATGGATTTCGATTCCGTTTCAGAAAACTTTGTTGGGTAACCAACACTCCGTTTTAGTGCCTCAGCCTTGGCCCCTCCTAGGCTGGGGCTCAAGTTTACTAAACCCGTTTTACCTTAGCTCCCAAATGACTTAGTTTTCCCTCTAAATTTTCGTAGCCACGATCCAAGTGATAAATTCGACTCACAAGTGTTTCGCCTTTAGCAACCAAGCCGGCTAATACCAGCGAGGCACTGGCTCGTAAATCAGTTGCCATAACCGGAGCCGCCATTAAACCGCCTGGCTTCCCGCGCACGACTGCAACCTGAGTTTTAGGGGTAATATCTGCACCTAATCGCATGAGCTCTGTAACGTGCATGAATCGATTCTCAAACACGGTTTCTGCAATAATGCTTGTGCCTTCGGCCACGGTCATCAAAGCCATAAATTGAGCCTGTAAATCAGTTGGAAATAGGGGGTGGGGAGCTGTTGAGATATCACTGGCTGCCCATTTTTTTAATGGATGAACGCGTAGTGAGCTATCAGTCACATCTATTTTAAATCCACATTCTCTTAGTTTATTTACTAAGGCCTCTAAATCGTGGGGCCTACATTTATTTACTGTCACATCACCGCCAGTGATGGCTCCTGCTATGAGTAACGTTCCCGCTTCGATGCGATCTGCCATGATTTCGTGGCTGGCAGCAGTTAGTTTCTCGACACCTTCAATGCGCATTACCCCTGTGCCATGACCGGTAACTTTGGCTCCCATTTTATTTAAATAATTACCTAGATTAACGATCTCGGGCTCTTTCGCAGCATTTTCAATAATTGTAATTCCCTCAGCTAGTGTGGCTGCCATCATTAAATTTTCAGTGCCGCCAACTGTGGTTTTTTCAAATAAAACAGTGGCACCTTTTAATTTTTTTGCTTTTGCTAAAACATACCCATCCTTTAGCTCTATGGTTGCACCCAATGACTTCATGGCATCGAGATGCAGATCAATCGGGCGCGTTCCGATAGCGCATCCACCGGGCAATGAAACAATTGCCTCACCGTATTTGGCTAAGATTGGGCCCAAACACAAAATACTGGCGCGCATTTTACGGACCAGATCATAGCTGGCCTCAACTGATTTTAATTTTTCAACATGAACTGAAAATGTGTGCCCTTCGCGCTCAGTGACGCATCCAAGACTTGCTAGCAGATCGGCAGTGGATTCAATATCTTTGAGTCGTGGTACGTTTGTAAACGTGTGCTGACCCTCAGCTAACAAGGTTGAGAATAAAATAGGAAGAGCTGCATTTTTAGCACCGCTGGTTTCTACAGTGCCATTGAGTTGAAATCCACTTTGTATCAGCATTCTATCCATAATTAAGAGCCTTTCGTCTTGATCACGTCGCGGTATTTAGTATTGAACACCTTTTACGATTCGATCAAGTCCTGATAAATCTTTAACAATTTCAACAGTGTTAAAAATATTTAAGGCAGAAAAATGACCGCGCATTTCAGCTGCTTGCAGGTAGCCCATTTCGAAGGCCATAAGCCCCGGGGTTTTTAATAGGCCTGAAAACTGTTTACTCCACGCCAGCAAAAGCTGTAACCCGTTGCCTTCAGCAAATAGAGCTGCCGCGGGTTCAAATTTTTTTACTGCCGCCTCTAATGCGGGGTCATCCGCAGCAATATACGGAGGGTTCGCCAGGATAATATCGAAATTGCCAAGCTGATCTGCAATTAGGTCATTCGCACTTGCGAGCTTTAGATCCACGCGCTCCTGCAGCCCAAGGGCATCGCAATTTTTCTGTAGATAAGCGAATGCTTCTGCTGATTTTTCTACGCTGACCAAAATGGCATCAGCTTGATTTTTTAATACTGAAAATCCGATGCAGCCACTGCCCGCGCCCAAATCTAGGATACGGGGATTCAAGATTTTTTTTTCTTTGATAAATTCTAAAGCTAGCTCAACAAGATGCTCAGTCTCGGGCCTAGGAATTAAAACACCGGCTCCCACCGAAAAAATATGTCCATAAAAGCCTTTGTCTCCAGTGATGTAGGCGACTGGTTCGCCGTGTGAACGGCGGCGAACCACTTCACGACATGCTGCCACTTCCGTTTCTGAAAGTGGGGCTTCATATTTCATGTATAGCTGCATGCGCTCTAACTTTAATGCGTGCGCTATCAGTAGTTCTGCATCAAGTCGTGGTGAATCCAGTTTTTTTTCTTTAAAAAACTGAATGGTTTTATCAAGAACATCGTTGAGCTTCATGAATTAATTCGCTGTTTGTTTTTTTAATGCTTCGGCTTGAAAGTGCGCAATAAGCGGATCGACTAAATATTCAAGTTGTCCGCCCATAACCTGATCCAGCTGATGTATGGTTAAACCAATACGGTGATCGGTGATCCGCGTCTGCGGAAAATTATACGTGCGGATTCGCTCTGATCGGTCGCCTGTGCCGATTTGATCCAGCCGCGCATCAGAGGCTTCCTTTAAAACTTTCTCATCTTCTAAACGTTGCAGCTTCATATTTAGAATTTGAAAGGCACGCTCTTTATTCGAATTTTGAGATTTGCCTTCTTGGCAATGAACTAATATTCCTGTTGGAATATGATGAAGACGAACTGCAGATTCAGTTCTATTGACCGATTGTCCGCCCGCACCACTGGCGCGCATGACATCAATTTTTATATCTTTCATATCAATTTTAATTTCATTCACTTCAGCTTCTGGAATAATTGCTACTGTGATTGTTGACGTATGAATTCGGCCAGCAGCCTCCGTTTTAGGAACACGCTGCACGCGGTGTACACCTGATTCATATTTCATGCGTGAGTACACAGATTCGCCAGAAATCATGGCGATGACTTCTTTCGCTCCGCCAACGTTACCGTCTGTGTAGGACATCATTTCAGCCTTCCAGCCTAATCCAGAACCGTAACTGACGTAGGCACGGAAAAGCTCGTCAGCAAATAATGATGCTTCATCACCACCAGCGCCCGCACGAATTTCTAATAAAATATTTTTGTCATCATTTGGATCTTTGGGAATTAAAGCGATTTTTAATTCCGCTTCGATACGCGGCAGATCTGTTTCAAGCTCTTTGATTTCTTCGCGAATCATCTCTTTCATGTCCGCATCGGATTCTGAAGTTAAAAGCAGCTTGCTTGATTTTAAATTTTCATTCTTTTTTTTGAAATCCCGATAAAGAACAACAATCTTTTCTAAATCAGAAAGTTCCTTCATCAACGATCGATATATTTTTTGGTTAGACGCCACGTCAGGGCGCTGAAGCGACATGTTCACTTCTTCGTAGCGCGACTCTACTTGATCTAATTTTGAAAACATATCTTCAATCCTTACGTCGCAAGCTATCGCCTGCTGTTTAAAAAACAAAAGCGGCTTCTGATGGCCGCTTTGATTTGAAACTCTTCCGTTACGAAGAGCGCTTGAATTTGTAAGTTACTTAGTAGCAGGCTTTGAGTAACGCTTTTTGAAACGGTCAATACGGCCTTCAGTATCCATGATACGCTGTTTGCCAGTAAAAAATGGATGTGATGCAGATGAAATCTCAACTTTGATGAGTGGATATTCTTTTCCGTCTTCCCACTTAACCATCTCTTTAGAATCTAGAGTCGTTGTTCCTAGAAATTGAAAATCACAAGACATGTCTTTAAACACGACTGTTTTTGTTTTTGGGTGCAAATTTGGCTTCATTATCGATTCCTTTTTAATAATTACGAAGTCTAAGGTGATAGCACAAAGTTTAGCTCGGGCTCAAGGGAAAAGCACTGGCCTAGCAAAGTATTATAACCCTGGGTTTATCAGGATAAAGCGCAAAAAAAGCCCATTTTGTTCGATGAAAGCTTATATCTTTCGAATAGTTACAGCCAAATTAAAATTTATTAGTTACTCAACGACATCTAAGTTTGGAACTAATAAGGAGCGAATTTGCAGGCACTCGTTTTCGGGGCGAAAAACTAGGGCTAATTTCTCATCGCCAGTAATTTTTAAAGACACTACCAAATCAGGAGACTCGTCTTCGGATTGCTTGGACGCTTCAATGGACAAGCTTCCGGTTGAAAGCTTGTCGGCAAGCTCAATGACCGAGGAAATTTTTTCTGGGCAACCAACATCTGATTCCGGCTGCCCGAGCCAGATGACTTCGGAATTAGAAAGCATCGATTTTAAAATGCTAAATTTTTTGTTTTGCAACTCAGGGATCAATTTTTCTTTATAATCTGATAACTTAATGCACGCTTTTTCAAGCGGCAGATTCATAGACTCAAGATAGGCGTCGATGACATGGTGTGAATCACAACTGACTGGGCCTAAATAAAATTCCCACGGCTTTAAAGATTTCGCAAAATTTATTATCTCAAGTGCTTTGTTTTTATTTTCTTTCAGTGCCAGGTGCGCCAAATCAATCGCTAAGTCGGCGTACATGCCCTCTTTGCGAAACAGCGAATCGCCGTCAATTGAAAAATACACGTCTCGGCAGGCTTCGGCATGGGCTCTGAATTCAGGCTCGATTTCTGAAATGGCTCCTAGCTTTGAAATTTTCAAAGCTGATTCCTGACATTCGGCCTGTAAAACTGCAGACAGTTCTGGATTCGTTTGAAACTGTTCCTGGGACAATTCGCTGGGTACAGGCTGGCTATTTTTGATCTTACTTAAAGTAAAATACGCAATAAGCGCAACAGAAACGACCGCAACCGATGCCGTTACGGCAAAGATAAGGCCTTTCTTTTTTTTGACCTGCTCTTCGGACTGGTTATCCATTCATGCTCTTTAAAAAATCGCCATTGGTTTTTGATCTTTCAATTTTATCCATTAAAAATTCCATAGCATCAACAACGTTCATTGGTGCCAATACTTTGCGAATAATCCACAGGCGATTAAGATCCGCTTTGTCGATAAGTAAATCTTCTTTTCGTGTTCCTGATTTATTTATGTCTAGGCACGGAAAAATACGTTTTTCCATTAATTTTCGGTCCAAATGGATTTCTGCGTTACCTGTACCTTTAAATTCTTCGAAAATAACTTCATCCATTCGAGAGCCTGTATCAATTAATGCTGTAGCGATAATTGTTAAAGAACCACCCTCTTCGATATTTCTGGCCGCGCCAAAAAATCGCTTTGGTTTATGAAGTGCATTCGAGTCCACACCGCCAGATAAAATTTTTCCTGATGGTGGAACAACTGTGTTGTAAGCGCGGGCTAGGCGCGTGATAGAGTCTAACAAAATGACCACGTCATGTTTGTGCTCGACTAAACGTTTTGCCTTTTCTAATACCATTTCAGCAACTTGTACGTGACGAGTTGGTGGCTCATCAAATGTAGAGCTGACAACTTCGCCCTTTACCGTACGCTGCATGTCAGTGACTTCTTCTGGGCGCTCGTCGATTAGTAAAACAATCAGTTTTACTTCAGGATGATTCGTCGAAATAGCGTTGGCGATATTTTGCATCAAAACAGTTTTACCAGTTCGCGGCGGAGCAACGATCAAAGCGCGCTGCCCTTTTCCAAGTGGTGACATCAAGTCCACTATTCGCGTCGTCATTTCGGCGGGGTTGTGCTCGAGGCGCAACATTTTGTTCGGATACAACGGCGTCAAGTTATCGAATAAGATTTTATCTTTGCTGGATTCTGGCGACTGGTAGTTCAACGAATCCACTTTGATTAAAGCAAAATACCGTTCGCCTTCTTTTGGCGGGCGCACAGTTCCTGTTACAAAATCTCCCGTGCGTAAGCCAAATTTTCGCATCTGCGACGGTGAGACATAAATATCATCTGGTCCCGGAAGGTAGTTGTAATCAGGAGAGCGTAAAAATCCGTAGCCGTCTGGTAAAATCTCTAAAACACCGGCACCAAAAATATCACCCAACTTGGCGGCGCGTTTTAAAATTTCAAAAACCATATCTTGACGGCGCATACCCGCGGCATTTTCAATTTTTAGCTTAGTTGCTAAATCAGTAAGTACCTGAATGTTTTTAGATTTCAGGTCCTTGGAATTAAGCCAGCTTTTTTCTTCATCTGTTAAGTTGATTTCTGCTAAGTCAATTTCGGGTTCAGTGTTCTGCGTGTGTTGAGTGCTGTTTTGCGGCTGTTGTTCGTTGTCATCCCGATTGCGATCGAAGCGTTCGCGAAAATCTCGTCGTGGTTGATTATTATTATTGTTATTATTTTGATAGCGGTGTCCGCCGCCACCTTGGCCACCACTTTGATGTCGGTGTCCGCCACCACCACCTTGGCCACCACTGTGACCTTGGCTGTGATTTTGTCTGTCACCGCCACCGCCACCGCCACCGCCACCGCCACCGCCACCGCCACCGCCACCACTGAATTTTCTAAATTCTCGGCGTGGTTGTTGTTGTTGCTGGTGTTCTGATGACTGCTGCTGTTGAGGCGCAGGAGCCGAAGTTTGAGCTGATGTCTGAGGCGAAGGGGTTACTGGAGCAGATACTTTTTGCGGTGCTTCCGGAGACTTCGGGGGCTCGGCCATTTTTGGAGCCGCAGCTGCTTTCGCTGGCTCTGCCGCTACTTCAACTGCTGGTGATTTTTCAATACTGTCGTGAGATTCTGTGGATGCGCTTTTGCGAGGTTTTTTCTTAGTTGGCTCGACGATGACTTCTTTTTTTGCCAAGATGGGCTCCTTGTAGAGAATGGCTAGTAATTGGGGTGTTGTTTAATACTAAGTGTGGTTTGGGTTTAAGATAGGGCTGATGGCTGAAATCCTTGAGAATTTGTTTTGCTGGAGTCTGTCTGTTTCGACCTTTTTAATATCGCTTAGGAATCTGACTAAAGTCAACAAAACAAGAATATGTGTCTCAAAATAAGAAAACATTAACTTTTCCAAGTAGTTAGCCGATAGGTTTCAAAACACCAAAGAAAGACACTTGGAGGGTACCTTAAATGGACATATTGAAATCTCCGGCGCCAAGAACGCCGCTAAATTTGGATGTTTCTTTTCGCCGCAATTACGGGCGGCAGGACGTCGCGGGCATATTAAAAAACATCAGTTTGTCTGGTGCTTTTTTAGAGGTCAGCAACCACGACTTGCGTGTCGACGAAAAAGTAAACTTAACTTTTATAGTTGGCTCGCGTGAAAGAAAGATCGGCGCACAAATTATTTGGAAAAATTCATTGGGTGCTGGAATTAAATTTTTACCGCTTAACAATCGCGACGTACAAATCGTCGATGACCTGATTTACTACGTTGAATCCAAACGGATGGGTCATCGTGGAATCTTAGATGGTATATTAAAAAAAGTTTCTTAGACTAAAAAACGTCGGTTACGTTCCGACGTGTGTTTCGTTCATTGCAGCGGCCATCTCCGCTGCTTTTTTCTTTTTACGACGAATTAATGTAAACGCAAGAGCTGCAATTAAAATTCCAACTGCCGCCATTGTCATGGTTTCGTTGTCCAATCCAGCAAGCGGCGAGCCTGTGTCTTCTTCTTCCGTTGGATCTGTCGGAGCCACTTTTGCCGTTGCATTCACATCTTCAACCGGAGGCGGTGGAGCAATGTCTGCGGGTGGTGGCGGGGGTGGGGGTGGTAAAGAATTGTCTGCCATCTGCTGCGGGTCGGTTGGCATCGGTTGCTGATCCATTGATGGCGGCGGTGGAAGAGTCGCCATAGAATCTGGTGGTGGCGGCATTTCTGTTGGAGGAGGCATTGCATTGTTTGCCATCTGCGGTGGTGGCATTTGCGGTGCTTGGGCTGGATCAATAAACTGGGCTGCGCCCCCTGCATTCATTGAATTATTCGCTGTCGAATTGGTTACGCCAGAAGCCGAGCGCCAGTAGCGAAGAGTTTCGCCCTCTGCAAGTTTCCCTTTTGATTCCACGGGGTTCGAAGTCCACATTTCGATATAGCCATTGCTGTATCCCAAAATTTCTTTCGCAACTTTTTTTAAGTTATCACCTTTTTTAGCAACGTATGTTTCAGGAACCATTCCCATGTCTTCGTAGTATAAAATTGTTTTGGTAGAGTCGTCTGGACGATTCGGAGAAATGTAATAAATTTTATCTCCAGGCTTTACGGCTCTCCATTTTAAAAAACTATTTTCCGCAATTTTTTTCAAATCCTTAGTCTGGTCGGCAGCATAAACTTTCATGCTAATGTCAGTTAACGTTTCACCAGGTCGAGCCACATAAACTGTGTTTACCCATCCCTTTGGCGTTTGGTACGGCATTGTTGTCGCTAATTTTAATAGTGTTTCACCCTTTTTTGGCTCTGGGACTGAGTAGTCGGCCAGTGCCGAGTTGTCCGCCGAGTTCTCGATCAAAGGTGCAGAATTTGAAGACTCAACAATCGGAGTGGGGTCAGTCTCTGCTGGTGCCGGCATGTCGTCTAATGCTACTTCGGCCGGGCTGCTTGAGTTTGCAATTGCATCGGCAGGAACGTCATTTAAACTGGATTCATCTAAAGTTGGCGCTGCCGCCACTTCCGTTGGCAGATCTAATACTGGCTCTGGGGTCCCAGAATCTGTCGCTGAAGTTTCGTTTGATGCTATGGTCTCACCGAGTGCTTCTTGCATAGCTGGGTCTTCGCCAGCAGCCGTCGTTGAATCAATTTCCTCTGTTAACGTATTTTCTGCATCGATTTTTTCAACATCTGCATTTTCAACAACATCAGTTTCTTCTTGTGATTTATTTGACGTGCAGCTAGCAATTTGAAAGCTTAATGCAACGAGAGTTATCAGCAGAATCAATCTTTTGGTCATATCTTCATCCTTGATAAAAAGTAAGAACTTCCAGTCCTTAAAAACACTTTCCTAGTAGAGCACAGACCGTAAGCATCGCAAAGTGGTTTGCAGAAGACTAGACTGAGGTCATTCTAGGAATTTGACTAAGGTCGGGCAACTAAAATTTTATTTCAGCGCCTAATTCAATCTTATTTTTTTTAAACCAACCCTTATTCATTTCAAGGGCAAACATCGCCGGATTTTTACTGGCGTATCCAGGCAGGTCCTGTTGCATGAGTGATGTCGACGCTTTCATCTCTTGAATGTCGACAAGTTTTTTCTGTTTATTAAAGTAACCAATGCTGAGGTCAATCAAAGTATTTTTCATCCAGAACATGCGCGTCTGTTCATCCGGAAATATAAAAAGCATGCCGCTGTCTGCTCCCATTTTTTTCCTGTACATAAGTCCATGTTCAAGCTGCTTGCTGGTTTCTGCAATTTCCACAGTAATGGTTTTTGTTCCGATTTTAGCTATTTTCTTTTTGAAGCTGACTGACTCATCTGCCGCAACTGCACTCATCATCCAAAAACTAATTGCGAAAACGATGACTGATTTCAAGCGCAATCCCATGACGAACTCCTCGAGTTGATACTAGTATTTGCTTTTTATTAAACTTTTCAAGTGTCTGCAGCAAAATTAGGACTCCGATAAGTATGACGTCAGCGCGCCCGGCAGGAATACCTAACTTAATTTTTTCCTCATAGGTTGCAGCCTGAAGCTGGTCCTTCCAACGCAGCAACATTACTTTTGTTAACAGAAAACCATCAATTTCAGTGGCGTCGTAGCGACCAATTTGTGCTGCAGCAAGTGCAACTGGAGTTCCTGCTACCGCAAGAACTGAATCCACTTGGAAACTGACAAAACTGTCTAATTCTGCAAACTGCGAAGTAATGTAGTTTTCGGCCTGACTCATTTGCTCAGGTGGGGTTGGCTGCGCCGTGATGAATCGTTCGGTTAAGCGGACGCATCCTAAATTTAAACTTTTGCTGATTTCTATCCTATCGGATGAGCCAATTATAAATTCTGTTGAGCCACCGCCAATATCAACAACTAAACTGCGGCCAGTAAAATCATTCCCCGACATTGCCCCTTGAAAAGTAATGTTTGCTTCTTCAGAGCCTGGGATTATTTCAATTGGAATGCCATAGTTTTTTCCAATGTTAAAAAGCTGATCGCGATTTTCAGAGTCCCGAGCAGCAGAGGTTGCCATTGCTAAAACAAAGTCGGGCTTATGAAACTCAATCACTTTCTTAAATTTTTTAAGGCATACATCAGCACGAGCCAGAGCCTCAGTGTGTAGCCTTTTGGTTTTATCAACATCTTGCCCCAGGCGAACAACTTCGATGACGTCTTCATGTATTCTGGTAATTTTTCGGTCGATGACGTCTGCAATTAGGCACAAAAATGTATTTGACCCCAAATCGAGCGCGGCGACTTTCATGACGATTTTTGTTCCAGTTTATTTTTCAGTATCTGGTTCACAACATCAGGGTTGGCTTGGCCTTTTGAAAGCTTCATGACGGCGCCTACTAAAAAACCCAAAACTTTAATTTTTCCAGATCTGTACTCAGCAACCTGGGATGCATTTTCATTTATGACCTGATCGACAAACTTTTCTATGTGCGTGCTGCTGCTTACTTGCGAAAGGCCTGCCGCCAGCACAATAGCTTCTGGGGTTAGCTGTGATTTCCACATTTCCAGGAAAACTGTTTTCGCAATTTTTCCCGATATTATTTCTTTATCAATCAGCAAAATGAGTTTTCCTAGTGCTGTTGGTGACACTGGTGAT